>DRMS01000467.1 GCA_011322515.1 Leucothrix mucor | reverse complement strand
TGTTGAAACGGTTATTGGCTTAAGAAAAGCTAATAGAGATGACCACCTGCCATTAAAGCAGCTATTGAAAGATAGTATTGGTGATTTATTGCCTGATGAGATTTTAAACCGGCCAAAGCGTGGCTTTTCTCCACCTACATCACGATGGCAGCAAGAGTTACGCGAAACATATGGTGATTTGTTGCTGGATGGTCATCTTGTTGATAACAATATATTGTCAGGCAGCACTTGTAGAAAGATGGCAACCGTTGAAATGCGTGATCCTATACTTTCAACGATAAGCAGGTTAACACTTACGTTAGAAATGTGGTTGCGAAATATTTTATAAATGTATCATCTCCAGGAATAATTATGGATAAAGATTTAGGTATCCTTGTTTTTGGTCACACGAGACCTCTTTATATCGCTGATGTTCTGGAGAGTATTAAAAGGCAAGGTGCAATATCAAAGGTTGATGTCTGGTTGGATGGTCATCAAAGCTCTCCGGATGTTCAATATAAGACTGAGCTTGTAAAGGAGGTTGTTGGTAATTTTAATGTGCGAAAGGTAAATGCACATAATGGGGCATTGGGCTTCAGGAAGTTAGTATTGCATGCGCTTGATTACGCTGCTGCAAACTACCGCTATATAATTATTCTTGAAGATGATTGTTTTCCTACGCATGATGCTGTTGATGTTTTTATGGAGGAGTTAAAGCAGGTAGAGCATGATGAGAGTATCTTTTCTATCTATGGGCATCATTTTCTGGTGCCGAAGGAAGGTGATACATGTAGCCGGTTTCAGGGGTGGGGATGGGCGACCACTGGTGATAAATTAAAGAAACATGTCAATCAATTAATTTACCTATATTCGCTACGAGAAATTGAGTATTTAGATTTTGTCAGACAGTCATTAACACCTGATGTTCTGGAAAAGCTGGATGTAACACCTGACCGGCAGCCATCAACGGTGCTTAAGCAGTTTTTCGCATGGGATGAAACGCTTGCCTTACTCACGGCATTGTCTGGTCAGGTACATAAAAAAACGCCAAAAAGAATAATATATAATTTTGGCGCATGTGCAGAATCATCCCGCTTCAAAAATGTTAACTTATATCGAAACCCACCTTTTAATATGGTCGGCCATGAAAATATATGGGACTATTTTTAATGTTTTTGGTGGTTCAATACAAGTCACAGCTGTTTTGACTAGTTGTCATATCTTTATCGTGTTGTTATTTGCAACCTGATTTAGATGGCACTGAGATTGTGGTGTTTTTATGAATAAGAATAAGGCGAGAAATGGCCGTTTGATTATCGTAGATCCTTCGCTGAAGGACTCCAGAGGACACCACTATGCATTAACTCAAGCTGTTGCTAGTAGTGCAGTAAATTCCAGTGTTGATGTGCTTGTTTATGCAAACCGTTCGGCTGATGCGGAAATTAACATAGCTGGTGCGAGAATTAGGCGGGTCTTCTCTCGGTCGACATATGAGTATTTTACGTTGATCAGAAAAACGGACAGAATGTCATTAAAGGATAGATTGCGTTATGCGGCATTTGCTTATATCCCGGCTCCTTTAAAGAAGCTATTAAAGAGAATTCGAAGCAAGCTTGTGATGACTCTAAATAGAGTGGGGCTTTCTATTGCTCGTGAAAACACCTGTAAATGGAGCGGCGATTTAGTAAATGAATTATTAGATGCATTGGTCGATGAGAAAGTTTCAGGTGGTGACCGTGTTCTTATTCATACTGCAGATGCGGTTATGTATCGTGCGATATTGCAGATAATTCAAAAGAAGTTTCCTTTAGGTGAACACCCTTATTATCATTTATGTACGCCGTATGATGAAAAAATCATGCCTCATACTGAAAAGGGGATTTCTGTTCAGAGGGTTATAAAATATTTTAATTTATTGAATCTCATCAATCGTAAGGTGTTTTTGTATGCCGAAAACGAGTTGTTGGCCCAGTCTTTGTCACGTGTATGGGGAGTTCGTGTGGGTTCACTCGAGATACCTGTTAAGAAGATCAGTTTTAATAAATTGGAAAGCAATCATAAGAACTCGATTTTACATGTTGTTTATCTTGGTGCTGCGCGTGAGGAGAAAGGCTTTCATCTATTGCCTCGAATAATTTCTGAGGTGTTGAAAAGGGTTGATGGCAAACCCCGTGTTAGATTCTCTATTCAGTGTAGCCCCCAGATTGTCGGGTATACCGCTAAAATTGAAGCAGCAATTAAAAAGTTAAGAAAATGCCCCGTGGGTATTGTTCACTTGATAATGACGGAGCAGTCAATGCAGGAGTATCGTGTTATGTTGGATTCTGCAGATGTTGTTTTGTTGTGTTATCAACAGGAGAATTACCGAGTTCGTGGTTCTGGCATTGCTGTTGAAGCGGTGGTTAACGGAAAAAACATTATAGCCACACCGGGAACGTATCCCGAATGGATTGCTGGTGAAGCTGGCGTTTCTGCTTCTGGCGGTAAAGAAATTGCGGAAGCTATCCTGAAAATATATGGTGACAGGGATGAATATGCTATGAAAGCTCAAAAAAGGTCCGAGTGGTTCTTTGAGGAAACCAAGCCGCATGAATATGTTAATAAGCTCATTGAGAATGAAAACCTCGCTGGTAATATTGATGAGAAAGTTGGGCAGATGAAATCTAAAGGCAATATGAATCCACAGGTAAATGGTATTGCTGGCTTCTTTGCGGGTGAGTGTCTAGGCAAAGGCAAAGGTAGAGTATTGTTTGTAAAACAGGATGGTTTCTAATGAAAAGGAGTAATGAAATAGGTTTTTATCTGAATATTCTTTTATCTGCGTACCTTGGTTTTTTAAGTTGGGCTTTGATTAGATGAAAGTCGTTTTTTCAATTATTACTATCGTTCTTAATGACCCGGATGGTTTGCGGAAAACGGCTAATAGTATTGCTAGTCAGAAGTTGAAAAAATACAAATGGATTGTTGTCGATGGTGGTTCAAATGATGAGACGTTATCGGTGCTTGATGATTTTGATTTGATAGATCCCATAGTGCATAGTGAAAAAGATTATGGAATTTATGATGCTATGAATAAAGGGATTG
>DRMS01000466.1 GCA_011322515.1 Leucothrix mucor | reverse complement strand
TGCCTTCATTTTCTTACGCGAGGTGCGCCGTTTTAGAATCACTCTTCTTAAGCGTTTCTTGATTCGACGACTTAATCCCCAGCGAAATTCAAACCCTAGAAAGTCAAAGCTTGTCCTCGAATCCAATCGGTGACGACTAAAAACGAATATAGCGAATATAGCGAATATAGGGGTCAGTACCCTTTTGTGTTGCTTGGCTCTTGAGCTTTTATCAAAGGGTACTGACCCCTTTTATTCCAACTTACCGCGTTGGTAAAAAAGGAGGAGTATAGCTTAATTTTATTATGGAAACGTTGATTCTTTCAGGCAAGAACAATAGAGACTATCAATTTAAGACTGGGCAAAATATTTTGTAACGCAGAGAACCGCTGAGATTTTTGGCAGAGAACCACAGAGAAAAAATCTCTGGCTCTTTCTTAATGGAATTTGCTAATGAAAAAATAATATGAGCTTATTTTACCCAATAACAAGCCCTTGATTTTCCCTATATGGCGATAGATTAGTCTAAAACTCCATTAATAAAAAAATAACATAACAAACATGAAAAAGCTAAATGCTTGATAGATTGACAAAATGGGAGGAGTAGTTTAACCTTGCGCGAAAATATCAATCTGAATAGTCACAATACCTTAAAAATGAATTAAGTTAATGAACAGACTACCCCCTTATTTTAATGCCAAATTTCCTACAGTAGCAATAGTTCATTACTCAGCGAAGGCTGTTGATGGCTACCAATTTAAGACGGGACAACGACTTGGCTAAATTGTAGGTTGGGTTAGCTTATTGAGCGTAGCGAAATAACGTAACCCAACAATTAATGTTAAATTTTGTTGGGTTACGTTGCCTCGCATGCTCGGCAAGCTAACCCAACCTACACGAGGCTGTCCCAGCTTAAATTGGTAGCCCTGTTGATCAGTATGAGCAACTCACAAAGATAAATAATCTAACTGGAATACATCGATAAGGACAATATATAGCCAGTACAGTGAATTAAATTGTCTACAAAAACAGACGACCATAATTATGACTGTTCTGTTTATCAAGTTAATGTCAATTTTCCTTCCGTTTAAACGTTACAGTTCTCAGGAATTAAGAACATGAATATTAAAATTGGAATTGGAATCGTAGTTTCTTTCTTGGCAATTACATCTTTTAGTAATGCTGAAAGTTTAGTTACCTGCGAGTCTGTCGATAGACTGAATAAAGCTAATGCCGTGCTAAAAAAATTATTTAATGAAGATATCGATAAACAAACTAAATTAATTATATCCCCTTTCTGTAAAGTTACTGCTATAGATAATATAATGTTAGCTAAAAATGGTGTTTATGGAAGCCATTTGTTTATTAAGGATGGAAAAGAGTCTTATAAGCAAAAAATATTTAAGAGCAATAAAGACATTATGAAATGCTTGTTGCCTATGTATATAAAAAAGGGGAATTCACTTAAAGGTGGTTGCATCATTACTAATATATCTAAAGATAATATTTTATCAGTGAAATACAAACCAGTTAGTAATGACCTTTCTACAATTCCATCAGATGATTCTGCTGAAAAAAAACAAACGCTACCAGATGGCACAATAAGGGATGTACCTGACTCGGGTATAGATATTCTTTCCGCTCCCGAGAGAGCTATAGGACCTTCCATAGAGATAACAGAGGAGATAAAAAACAGGAAGCCAAGAAATATTATCTATCGTCCTGCTAAAAGTGTGCGTGACAGTAATCGCTGTGTAGAAAAAAATACAGAGGCTTGTAAACGAAGAGAAAATAAATTAACAGGGGAAAATGATGAATAAATTAATGATACTAGGTCTTATCTTAATCTTAACAGGCTGTACCAGCTATGTAGACCGTAGTTGTAAAGGAGGTAATTTTTATGAAACAGCTGCTAAAAGCGGCTCTATTGGGTGGGTCAACCTTTATGGTAATTTTAATAGAAAAAACTACAATATTAAAACAGTTGACAATAAATATGCAAAGCCAATCATAAGAGAGCTTGATTTAAAAGTTAAGGTTAATAAAACAGAACGATGGATTTCTTTAGTTAATGGCTGCTCTTTTTATACAGGCTACTTTTCAGATGGCACAACTATTCGCTGGAAAGGTCCATATAAAATGTCATAAAAGATATAAAATTATATTCTAAAGCTAATAATAATTAGCTGTAAGTAGTTTTAATTCAATTTAATAAATGAGGTTTTAAATTATGAAATATGTAAGTATATTTATGAGAGTTTTTCTATTAGGAGTGCTGCTAGGAGCATTAGCTTCCTGTGGAGGTGGTTCTTATACAGGGGATAGAACTATACTTAATACTGGTTGGAATCAAAATGGTGTAGGACCACATAGTAATACAACAGCATGTTCTAAATATAATGCTGCTTTTGCTTGGACAATTATCAGGGAGAGAAGTCAGCATTTGCCAACTCAAGCATGGGAAGACGGTATGAATAATGATGAAATAGGAAATATATTTGGTGATATGCCTTTGGGTGTTAGGGGGACAACTAGTGCAACTGTTGTGCAATATATTAATACTCATCCAACAGAACTCAATGCTAATGTACGTGTAATTAATACTATTGATCAAATGAGAAATATTCCTTTGGGGACTATGGTTTTAGGTGAGATAGATGCTGGTATTTTTGGCATACAGGATCATTTTTATACTATAAGGGGTAGAACGTCTTTCCAAAGAAATGCTACTGGAAATTGGCAACTTATGGGGGATCATTACAACTCATGGGGTGGTCAAATTCAAGTAGGATTTATTCAAGGAACGGAACTTCCAGTCGAAGTGATTCTCCTGCGTCGTCGGTAACTTAGCATTGTAATAATATATTAAGAGGATAAATTCTATGAAAAATTTTAAAGTGTTTTTAACAACAATAGTATTAATACTATCGTACATTACCTTTAACACAGCTCAGGCAAATCAGTATATTACTTCTAACTGGTATCCTACAATCTGGAAAGTTAAAAATGATCCTAATCTTCGTGATGCCTACTACGCCACAACATTTACGTTAATGCAGGATCTTTATAGTTATGATACTTATGGTGCATTTAATCCAGACACTGCTGTCGATGATGTTTGGGTTTACGGAAACGTTGGGGTAAATGCAATTGCAGATGAGCTATATTACTGGGGGTATAATGCAGTAGTTGTTCAATTAGGTAACTCTGATTATTTACACTTAGGCGATATTATTGAGGTGGTTAAAAATGGAGTGCCTGTTGACTTAGTTGTGGTTAGTGACTTTGCTGGCTGGGATTCTCAGCTTCAGAATTATGCAGGGGTATTCTATGATCCAACGACTGCTACAGAAGCATCTGCCATGATTACGTCATGGGTTGGGGCATACGCTGTGGTTCGAAATTACTAATATTCTTCCATCAAAATGGGGCAATTGCTCCATTTTTTATGCCCAAAATAAACCCATATTTACCCTATAGGGGTAGGGAAGTTTTACCTCCCCTCCCTCCGAACCGTACGTGCGGTTCTCCCGCATACGGCTCTCCAGTTGATAGTTTCTTCATCGAGATTGACACGCTACAACCCAAGCTTCATGACTAGTGAAAAGCTCAAGCTTTGCGAAGTAAGCATTTGGATAGTTTCTATGAGCATTGATATTCTTTCCCCAACCTTTCTTCTTGTTGCGTCTGAGTATTAATGCTCTTAACCGCCGTCGCACAAAACCATCATTTGCCTTAAACGTGTAGCGATGGGCGTGTTTGAAATAACCAAACCAGCCTCTTAACATGGGGTTTAAGTCGTTAATGATTTCTTTTAAACTTCCTGAGCGACTACGTTTAGTCTTAGCTCGTACTTTGTCTCGAAAGCTCTTTAGGCTTTTCTTGCGGACGAATCGTCTGCCCGCTTCAAACCGATAACCCAGAAATTCAAAACCTTCTCCTTTCTGGCTACAGTTGCCTAAATGCGTTTTATCAGGATGCAATTCAAGACGAAATTCTTTCACCCATTCTTGTACCTTGACTAACGCAGTTTCTGCTTCTTCCTGACTTTTACACAGAATAACAAAATCATCTGCATAACGAACCGATTGATAGCCTTCTTCATTAAGCATTTGATCTAAAGGATGTAGGTAGATATTAGCCAACAAAGGGCTTAATACTGCGCCTTGTGGTGTACCTGTTTCGGGTGTCCATCGTTCCAGTCCGTCCACAATATCCTGCTTGAGATAGCTTTCTATCAAGTTCAATAACTTTCCGTCACTGATCTTGCTTTCCAGTTGTCTCATCAGCTCTTTGTGGGGTATGGTATCAAAATAGCTTTTCAGGTCAGCATCGACTACCCAGATGTAACCTGCCTTTAGCAGATTATCGACTTCTCTGAGTGCATCTTTGCATCCCCTCATCGGTCTGAATCCATAACTACTTTCGAGAAATTCATTCTCGAAGATGGGTTCAATGACGAGCTTTATCGCTGTTTGTACTATTCGGTCTTTTACGACAG
>DRMS01000465.1 GCA_011322515.1 Leucothrix mucor | reverse complement strand
TCCTGTTGGAGAGGTGTGGTGTATGTCATATCGCCCGTTATTCTAATCGCCACACTAAAGTTATGATGCACATAATCAAAAACAGTTCCCCAAAAGATAAAATTTATTTATTTGCTAATGCACTTTATACTATAGTGCTTGTAATTTAATCAGGATATTAGCATGAAACCTTCTCCATTTAAAAATATTTGCTGGGGTAACTGGCTGTTTTTTATTATGATTGCCTTTTTATTTGTTATTAGCCTCATGAGTGCTTGTGGCACTAAAGGAGATCTTCATCTTCCCGATAAGCCTTCCAAAATAATAAATACAAAATAAGTATAACGGGAGGAGTGAAAACTTTAGTTTTTCAGTCAGATGTCTAAGATATAACGACCAACTCAACCCCATTAAATACCAAAAATCATTTACCTGAGCTGAATCACTATGGATTATTTCAATTATAAAGATAACCAACTATTTGCCGAAGATATTGCCGTACAGCAAATTGCTGAAGAATATGGCACGCCTTGCTATATCTACTCCAGAAAAACACTAGAGCGCCATTGGAATGCGTTTAATGATGCATTTGGTGAGCATAAGCATCTGATTTGCTATTCTGTAAAAGCTTGCTCAAATATAGCTATTCTTAATCTATTCGCACGATTAGGATCAGGTTTTGATATTGTTTCCGTTGGTGAATTAGAACGCGTATTAACAGCAGGTGGTGATCCTAAAAAAATTGTCTTTTCAGGAGTTGGCAAACGTAGTGATGAAATGCAACGCGCATTAGAAGTGGGTATTCGTTGTTTTAATATCGAATCAGAAGCAGAGTTAGATCGCCTTAATGATGTGGCAAGCAAAATAAATAAAGTGGCGGCTATTTCGATTCGCGTCAATCCTGATGTGGATGCCAAAACTCATCCCTATATTTCTACAGGATTAAAAGAAAATAAATTTGGTATCGATATTAATCTGGTTGAAGCGGTCTATGAACGTGCTGCCGCAATGAAACATATTAACGTTGACGGTATTGACTGCCATATCGGTTCTCAATTAACCGAATTATCGCCTTTTATGGATGCCCTTGAGCGCCTTATTGCGCTGGCAGAAAAACTTGAGAAAAAAGGTATCACTATCAAGCATCTTGATTTAGGCGGCGGTCTAGGCGTGCGCTATGACGATGAAACTCCACCTCTACCTGCTGATTATACAACCGCATTATTCACCAATGAAAAACTGAAAAATTATGAAGTATTAATTGAACCAGGACGCGCAATCGCAGCCAATAGTGCTATTTTGCTCACGCAGGTTGAATACCTAAAACAAGGAGATGAAAAGAGCTTTGCCATTGTGGATGTGGCAATGAATGATTTAATTCGCCCTGCACTGTATCAAGCGTGGCAAAAAATTATCCCTGTACAGAAAAAAGATAACCCAACCACGCAGCGCTATGATGTGGTAGGTCCTATCTGTGAAACAGGTGATTTTTTAGGAAAAGATCGCGACTTAGACCTACAACAAGGTGACCTACTAGCCATACGCTCCGCAGGCGCTTATGGCTTTACGATGGCATCAAATTACAATACCCGCCCACGTGCTGCGGAAATATTAGTAGATGGCGAGCAAACCTACCTTATTCGTCAGCGTGAAACAATCGAATCCTTATTTGAAAATGAAACCTTACTACCAGAAATACAATGAAATTAGACAGTGAAATAATAGAAACATCCAGTAGCATCAAAAAAACTGTTATCTGGATGCACGGTTTAGGTGCAGATGGACATGATTTTGTCCCCTTGATTCCTGAATTAAAGCTCCCAAAAGATGCTGGTGTGCGCTTTATTTTCCCTCACGCACCAATTCGCCCCGTGACCTTAAATAATGGTTATGAAATGCGCGCTTGGTATGATTTATTATCGCTTGAGCGCGGCAAAACGGCCAATGAAGCTGATGTACTAACCACTGTTGATTGGATTAGCAAGCTAATAGATAGTGAAATCACCAAAGGCATCGCGGCTGAAAATATCCTCTTAGCAGGATTCTCTCAAGGCGGTGTCATTGCGCTACAAACAGGCTTGCGCTACCCCCAACAGCTTGCAGGGATTATGGCACTTTCCACCTATTTACCCTTTGCCGACAACACCCTAAAACAAACCACTGCCACACAGAAAAAAGTCCCCATCTTTGCAGCGCATGGTACCAACGATCCTGTGATTCCCTTCCTGAGCTGGCAAACCTATGTGCCTGAATTAAAACAGGCTGGGTTTAACGTTGAAGAACATGCCTATACAATGGAGCATTCTTTATGTGCAGAGGAAATGACTGACCTTGGCAAATGGTTAAAGACCGTATTGCTATGAAAAAGGCTACCAATTTAAGCCGGGACAAATCCTGCGTAGGTCGGGTTAGCTTATCAAGCGTAGCGAGATAACGTAACCCGACGCAATACCCAGCAAGTTGCACAATGCTTGTCGGGTTACGTTTTTTTGCAAGCAAAAAAATCTAACCCGACC
>DRMS01000464.1 GCA_011322515.1 Leucothrix mucor | reverse complement strand
GCGATATTGGCGCATAGCTGTTTTGGGTCTAACATAAACTCGTTGCGGGGCTTTTCTTACAACACGTCTTGGCGCATAAACTCTTTTGGGTGCATAAGCTTTTTTTCGCGTATAAACTTTTTTTCGCGCATAAACTCTTTTGGGTGCTTGTTTAACAACTCTATGCTGCGCTAGATAGAGACTTTTCTGACGTTGTTTTTCTATACGTTGTTCTTCAATTCTTTTTTGCGCAAACCATTGTTGCGTTGATTTTTGCTTGATTGCTCTTTGTTCTGCCAACCATTTTTGCGCGGCTCTTTCTTTGCGCGACATTTCTGCCGCCGCTCTTTGCCTAGCAACTCTTTGCTTATCTGCTTTTAGCCATGCGGTTTTTTGCTGTTGTGCTGCTCTTTGTTTCTCAACTCGTTGCTGCGCTTCTTTTTGCATAGCAAGCTTCTGATAGTTAACAGTCATTTTATTTTTTCTAATTATTTTTTTCTTTTTTCTAACTACTTTTTTATTTATTACTCGTTTTTTCTTTATTGCTCGTTTTTTATTAACCTTTTTTGACATCATCGTAGACACAGGCGAACTAATTTCCACTTGCTCAAGAGGCTTCACATTGTTACTACTGCATCCTCCTAGCAATGCCAAAAAGAGTATCCCACTAGATACATTTAATGTTTTATTTTTTACCACTCTATAACCCCTATATTATTTATTTACCATTAGCGAATTTTAATTAGCACAAGAAAACAGCCCGAATTCTACTCATTTTACAGGTAACTATTTTATTTTTAAACAGATTATTTTTCTTAATTTTCATTTTACAAGAAACAGAAACGCTAAGGAAGAATTAAGGATAAATGGTTCAGACATAAAAAATGCGACTATAATTATCGCATTTTTATAAATTTCTAGGCGTACTTCATCAGAGAGGAAAAGGGCTACTAGTTTAAGGCGGGACAGTTCATGTTTCTGCTATTCGCCCGCACCCTTCGACAAGCTTAGGAAGCGGTGTCCTGAGTCTACCGAAGGGCTAGCTCCCTGAGCTTGTCGAAGGGGGGGGCAGGTTTTTGCTATGTATGACGTTACTTGTCCCGCCTTAAGTTGCTAGCCGAGGAAAAGTAGCTTACCCGTTTTTACCCGTCATCTACCTTGTAATTTAACCTTCATTTGCTCAGAAATCTCCCAACCATAAGCACAATCAATTTCTATACGAGCCTTTATTAAGCCATTCATTCCTTCTGTTAGCATCACAGAGAGAGGAGGATTACCTTGAAAGCGACGACAGGGCTTATACAGCCATCTTGCTCTCATTTGTGCATTCATTGGATAGGCAGTGCGCAACGCCGCAACAATTCCTGCAATATGCTCAACACGTTTCATCACCTCTGTCTCTTGCGGTAATGTTTTACTGCCTGCACGAAAATTTTGCAGACTCCGCTTGCGTGTCTTTTCATCAAGCCCCAGTACATTAATAATTTCATCACTCTTTAAGCGCCAAGAATCAAGATAGCGCATAGTTACTTTAGTGATCGAAATCATTTGTTCTTCGCTATAGTTTTTATCACTCATTATTTAGTCTTCATTTTCGTTATGGTATCAATAGAAACCACATTAGAAGAGGCAGGCTCATCAATAAAATGAGGTCGATCTTTAATATCAATACCCGCCTCTTCAGCAATCTCACGCTCACGCGCAGAAATCAGACCAAAGCACATTTTTATATCTTCAATGGTTGAATCTTTTAAGGGGGACTGCAGATTTTGATTAGCAGGAGTAACGTCTTTAACAATATTTCCCAATGTTTTACGCATTGCCAGTAAAATGCGTTTTTCTACCGTGAATTGACTTGACCCTTGTGACATAAATAGCTCCCAGCTAATAACATTAACGTACCCAGACCCAGTGCTCCTACTTATCTGCGATCACTTGCAGGGCCGAGATAGAAATATACTAGATTTATAGCAAAGCGCCTATATCCCATCATCTATATGAGGTTAGAACACCTTTTATAATTTGCTTATTTTACCAACCCCCATCATTTGCAACACAGTAGAGTTGATCACATGATAATAAACACGATTAGCCACTTTTTTAGAATCAACAACACCTTTTGATTTCATCACACTCAAATGTTGAGAGATATTACTTTGACTCGTGCCAATATCAGCCACAATATCCTTTACGCTGGCTTCCTTTGCACCAATAAAACATAAAATTTGTAATCGTACAGGATGCGCTATCGCCTTAAGGGATTTAGACGTATATTCAATATCCTCTCCTGCCAGTATGCCATGCGAAAATGTACATTTAGATTCTAAAGCTTTCATAGTAATCACTTTTGTATGCCCTTTATATTAGTATATCATACTATACTCAATTAACTTTTAAGTATAGGCATAACTAATAGAATTAATAGCTTAGCTATAATGTACAACATTTATCCGACAAACGGAAAGCTACAAATGCCGAACATCTTGACAAAACAAGCTATCTTGTGAGGCTTTAAAACAACTGCTAGGATGGACTGTAGCTGTAAAACCCGATCAACAATTAAGGGCTACCAACTTAAGACGGGATAGTTAATGTTTAAACTATTCATCCCCACCTTTCGACAAGCTCAGGACGCTATCTCCCTGAGCTTGTCGAAAGGTGCGGGTTATTTTCTATGACTTTACTTGTCTCGCCTTAAGTTGACAGCCCAATTAAGCAAAGGAAAACTATGCGCCCTGCCCATCTCAATTTAGTACTCGATGAAGAATTCTTAGGAGCACAAAATGGAAGCCATACACCCGTTATGCTATGGGGACCACCAGGTGTTGGAAAATCACAAATTATTGCGCAAATAGGAGAGCGCCATGCTATTCCTGTGATTGATATACGTTTATCACAAATGGAACCCAGTGATTTACGCGGCATTCCCTTTCGCGACCATGATCAAGTTGAATGGGCTATTCCTGCTATGCTACCTAACACAGAGCGCCACGGAAACAAAGGTATTTTATTTCTGGATGAAATCACCTCTGCCGTCCCTAGTGTCTCCGCAGCCGCTTACCAGCTTATTCTTGATCGCCAATTAGGTGAATACAAAGTCCCTAATGGCTGGGCTATTTTTGCCGCAGGAAACCGTCAAGGTGATCGTGGCGTTACCTATACCATGCCCTCCCCGCTTGCCAATCGTTTTTCACATTATGATGTGGATCTTAATCTGGATGACTGGGTTGCATGGGCGTATGAGCATCATATCCATGAAAGTATTATTGCCTTTCTACGCTTTCGCCCTGAATTATTATTTGATTTTGATCCTGCACACAACCCCGTTGCCTTTCCCTCGCCGCGCTCATGGGAATTTGCTAATCGCGCCCTGCAAAAATTTAGTAATAAACCGATGGTAATGGCAGGCACATTACAAGCTTGTGTTGGACCTTCCGCAGGCATAGAGCTAAAAGCCTTTATTGATAGTCTTGATCAAATGCCAGACCTTGATGCGATTACGCGTGGTGAAGATATTAAAGCACCCAAAGAAATTGATCTGCAATATGCCGTTGCCTCCGCACTGGTCGGGCGTGCTATTGCGGTAAAAGAAAAAGACAATGCTGAAGAAGTGTTTGGACATATTCTTAACTACGCCAACGCCTTTCATCAAAAAGAAATGGGGGTCATGCTGGTATCCGATATGCTACGCGCCGTTGGAGATGAGTTATTTGAAGTCCCTGCCTTTGGGCAATGGGCAGAATCTATTGGGGATATTTTGTTGTATAATTAAAGGCTACCAATTTAAGCTGGGACAGTTCATGTTTCTGCTATTCACCCGCACCCTTCGACAAGCTCAGGGAGCTAGCACCCTGAGCTTGTCGAAGGGTGCGGGTTATTTGCCATGACGTTACTTGTCCTGCCTTAAGTTGGCAGCCTAATTAAACCGAGTTACCTATCTTTCATATCATCACTTCAGAGAATCCAAAAATAATGCTAACAGTAGAATGAGCAAAGGTACAAAGCGTATCAGAAAAAGCTGGTCTGATGCGCTTCCTATCGTCAACACATTGGCAAGCTATAGACGTTCACTTATTACACTTCATCTTACTGACTGAAAAGCTGAAGCTTTCACTCCTTTTATCAGGAAATTATTAGCTTTTCTTAGCTCCAATAACACCTGTCACCAATCCCGTACCCAATAAAATAACCGCTGTTGCTACCCACATCCGCATAGTAACCACTTCTCCTAATAACAAATAAGCCCAGAGAAAAGAAAATATTGGGATAATAAACGTCACCGACACTGCCTTTGATGGACCAATATTCTGGATTAATCTAAAAAAGAGAAGATAGGCAAAGGCGGTACATAACGCACCCAAAGCAAGCGCATACCCCCATGACAAGGTTGGAATAACACTAAAGTCTGGCAAAAAGAATAGGGCTAACACCATCATAAACAACGTGGCAAAAAACAAAGTCCCTGCGGTAGCTGTTATTGGCGAGACCTCTTTTAAATATTTCTTTGTCGTATTGGCGGCAAGACCATACGACACCGTTGTCATCACTGCGGCTACAATAGGTAACCAGCTAACCGCATCCCAATTCATTTTATCCCAGACTAAATAAGTAATACCTGAAAAACCAATTAACATGCCTAATAATTGCACCTTAGTCATTTTGTCTTTTAACCATACATGCGCAACTAAAGCCGCAAATACAGGCGTTAAAGCATTTATAATCGACAATATACCCGCGTTTAAAGTCAAACTAGCATAGGCAAGAAAACTAAAAGGTAACGCTGAATTTAGCAGTCCAATAAAAAACAGGGCTTTCCAATATTGAATAAACTCTTGCCGTCGTTTTTTTACAAACAGAAAACCTAATAAAATTAGCGTAGCCGTGCCAACGCGAATCGTAATAAGTACAATTGGACCAAAATCCTCAGCCGTGGCACGCATAAAGATAAAGGACAGCCCCCAAATAGCGGCTAGTAATATTAGCAGCAAAGTGTCAGATAGTTTCATAGACTCGCAATATACCTTCATGGAGGTATCTATAAGATAGGAAAAATTTCCAAACTGTATGTACCTCTAACGTTCCTGTGTTTCGTACCTCAACACAGGCTGCAGAGTATCAAATGGCTGTCCCGCTTTAAATTAATAGCCACCAATTAAACCAAGTCTAGGTTTGAGATTCTACCCAACGCTTTATATCTTCCACACCCATTGCACCTGCTTGACGTGCTATTTCCCGCCCATTTTTAAACACCGCTATGGTCGGAATACTACGTATACCATATTGTGCGCCCAATGCCTGTTCTGCTTCAGTATCGACTTTTGCCAAACGATAATTTGGCTCTAATTGCTGCGCGGCTTGTGCAAAAGCAGGTGCCATTGTCTGACAAGGACCACACCACGGCGCCCAAAAATCGACAACCACAGGTATATCGCTATTACTAATATGTTTATTAAAATTAGCACTAGTTAGATTAATCGGCTGACCCGAAAACAGCACTTGCTTGCATTTTCCACACTTCGGTGCATCCCCTAAACGTGCTGTTGGTATACGATTAGTTGCTTCACAATGTGGGCAAACGATATATTTTGTATCCATAATTCAAGACTCCCTATAATGCAAATAATCCAATACGTTTTTTCGATCTCCCGTATGCACTATTCGCGGTTGTTTTTTACTGATCTGATAGTCATACATGGGGTCGTAATAATCGACTAACAAGGGCTGTATGATCGCTTGATAAAGGCTTTTATCCCCTGTTTCTTTATGCCGCATAATTGCCTGTTGCATTTTATCTTTGAGATCTTGATAACGCTCACCGCCAAGTCGCTTCTGAATTTTTGCCAAGCTACCTTGTAAATATTCTTCTAATTTAGCAAAGACTTCTGATGCATCATAAAGCTGTTCTAATTGCGCTTGAATATCGTCAATATATTCACGGGTACTCACCTCAATACGTTCCTTATCATCCACCTGCATCATAACAATTTTTGCTTTTTGCATGGCGCTATGCAATGGTATTGGGACATGAATTGAGCCTATATTATGCCCTTCATCCTCAACCACAATCACTTTATGCCCTGCTGCTTCATGCTTGAGCATTTCAATGGCTAGTTGGTTTTCAAAGTCAATCTGTGTGGGTTGTGGGGTGGCATTGGGACCAAAAGCAGAACCACGATGATTGGCTAAGCCTTCTAAATCGATACTAGTAGTGAGTTGTTTTAATAAACGTGTTTTCCCCGAACCTGTGCGTCCACCCAGCACAATAACCTCAAACTCATCCGCTAAGCGCTCAATGGCATCAATTAAAAAGCGACGCATTGCCTTATAACCACCCGCCACACGCGGATATTCAATCCCCGTCTGCTGTTTAATCCACATTTGTGTGATTTGCGAACGCATCCCACCACGAAAACAATACAGCACGCCGTTTGGATGCTTTTCAATAAATGCCTGCCACTTTGCAATACGTTGCTCTTTCACCTCGCCTTGCACTAATTCAGCTCCCAAGGCAATCGCAGCCTCCTGCCCTTGTTCTTTGTAACGAATACCGATGGATTCGCGCTCATCATCTTCCAATATGGCGATGTTTTGCGTGTGTGGAAAAGCACCTTGCTGATACTCAATCGGCGCACGCACATCCAGCATGGGGGTATTATTGAGAAAGAGTGCCAATAAATTAGTATGTTGCAACTGGTTTTTCATAGTTTAATACTGTATTTTTTAGAAAGCGCCATAATAACATTTTTATAATTCTGATGACGTTTAGAAAATAGGAATGAAAGCTTCAGTTTTTGCGTCAAACAAGATAATCGTTTAATTAACCCCTTTTATCCTTCCATTTAATTTTATTTCCCTATATTGCTGTTTAAATGAAAGTTTCACAGATTAAAGGAGATAAACTGATGATAAACACATACTTTAAATGCTTTAGCGTCATTATGTTATTGCTAACGCTTACAATCACATCCCCCGCCTATGCGTGGCAAGAAGTTGATACGATGAATATGTGCAACCAGCCTGTTCAGGTTGTGCGTGCTTATAATGGTGGGGCTAAGGGGTGGGTCAACCGTGATAATTTTACCGCTTCACAAAAACATGCTTATGCTCGAAACTGTCCGCAGGTAAGAGCGCCTAAAAAAGTCTATCACAAGAAAAAAGTTTATCGCAAGGTAAAACGCGCAAAGCGTCGATCTAAAACCTGCCGCGCCTGTTATAAAAAAGGCTATAAAGAGGGGTATCGCGCAGCACATAAGAAGCATAAGCGCCATTATCGTAAAACCCACAGTAAAAAAGTGCAACGTATGCGTCTACATCGTGGAGGTTATCGCAACCATGCTGAGGAAGTGGCAGATTGTAAACGTGTAGATTGGGCGAATAGAGCAAATCATTCTAAAGTTATTGCTCGCTGGTAAATCGTTGATAAAACAAGGGAGTAATAGTCTCACTTAACTCTTTTTTATGGTTAGCAAACTTTGGCTACCAGCTTAAGACGGGACTGTTAATATTTATGCTATTTACCTGCACCTTCGACAAGCTCAGGAAGCGGTGTCTTGAGTTTATCGAAGGGCTCTAGTTCTCTAAGCTTATTGAAAGGTGCGGGTTATTTGCTATGGTTTTACTTGTCCCGCCTTAAGTTGGTAGCCCAAACTTTTAAAGCAATTGCTTCTACTCCCCTTTAAACCTTGCTATCTGTGTTTTATTCTCACACAGGATTATCAATATCAATAAACGTATGCGCTAGTCCATGCTTAGCAGCAAGATGATCACCTAAAGTCTTTACACCATAACGCTCTGTTGCATGATGCCCTGCGGCAATGTAGTGAATGCCTGATTCTTTGGCTATATGTACGGTACTTTCTGATATTTCACCGCTTATAAAAGCATCTACACCTAGCTCGATGGCTTTATGAATCCAGTCTTGTGCGCCGCCACTACACCATGCGATACGGCGTATTGCATGATCACCACCGCTGATAAGTAATGGTTTGCGATTTAAACCTTTCTCTATTTTCTCACCAAAATCTTCTAGACTCATATATTCGCGTAAACGTCCGAAGTTGCCAATACCTTGTGAGTCCATTACGCCTTCGGTGGTAAAACCAAACAGTTCGGCTAATTGTGCATTATTACCTAAGATGGGGTGTGCGTCTAAAGGCAGATGATAAGCAAGCAGGCTTATATCGTGGCACATTAGTTTTTGCAGGCGCTGTTTTTTCATCCCCACTACGCAGGGGTTTTCTTTATGCCAAAACCAGCCGTGATGCACGAGTAAAACATCTGCCTGATGTTCAATCGCAGCATCAATTAAATCCATTGTTGCCGTCACGCCACTGAGTAAACGGTGTATCTCATGTTTTCCTTCAACTTGCAGTCCGTTGGGTGCGTAGTCTTTAAACTCATCAATGGAAAGTAACTCGTTGGTATAGGCAACCAATCTATTTAATGATGACATGTATTGACTTCTCTACTTGATTCGATACTCAGCGGAGCGTGCATGAGCCGTTAGCCCCTCTCCATGCGCTAATATTGAAGCGGTTTTTCCTAATTCTGATGCGCCATCAGCCGAACATCCGATTAATGATGAGCGCTTTTGAAAATCATACACACCTAAAGGTGAGGAAAAACGAGCAGTACGTGACGTTGGCAAGACATGATTTGGTCCTGCACAGTAGTCACCTAATGCTTCTGCGGTATAACGCCCCATAAAGATAGCACCTGCGTGACGAATTTGTTTTGCTACTTCGTCGGCATTTTCTATGGATAATTCTAAATGCTCTGGTGCTATATAGTTAGCTATCTCAATCGCTTCTTGCATATCGTTTGCTTGAATTAATGCACCGCGTGTTTCTAGTGATTGACGAATAATATCTGCACGTGGCATCTCTTCAATTAGGCTATCAATACTCTGCTGAACCTTATTTAAAAAGCTTTTATCGGGAGAAACGAGTATAGATTGTGCATCTTCATCATGCTCTGCTTGTGAAAATAAGTCCATTGCAATCCAGTCTGGATCCGTTTTACCATCACAAAGCACTAATATTTCTGATGGGCCTGCGATCATATCAATACCGACTGCACCAAACACCATGCGCTTAGCGGTTGCAACATAAATATTACCTGGACCAACAATTTTATCAACTTGCGGGATGGTTTCTGTGCCATAAGCTAATGCGGCGACCGCTTGTGCGCCCCCTATGGAAAAGACACGATCAACCCCTGCAATCTTTGCTGCCGCAAAAACCAGTTCATTAGCATCGCCTTCTGGGGTTGGCACAACCATAATCAATTCGGATACACCTGCAACTTTAGCAGGAATCGCATTCATTAGGACGGATGATGGATAGGCAGCCTTACCACCTGGCACATACAGTCCTACGCGGTCTAGTGGCGTTACTTGCTGTCCTAATACAGTGCCATCGGCTTCGGTATAGGACCATGATTCCATTTTTTGATGTTCTGCATAAGCGCGCACTCTGGCGGCTGCCTTTTCTAATGCAGTGCGTTGCTCATCACTCAAGCTATCTAAGGCTAATTGTAAGCGTTGAGGGGGTATTTCCAAATCTGCCATTGAAGAAACATCCATGCAATCAAAGTTATTGGTATAGTCAATAACGGCAGCATCGCCTGATTGTTTTACATCACCCAATATTTTTGTAACGGTATTGAAGACCGCATCATCTGATACACCATCCCACGCTAACATTTCATCTAGGCGTTGCCAGAAGCTACTATCGTTGGTGTTTAACGTTGCTATTTTTACTTGTGTCGTCATAATTTTTATCCTCACGGATTTCTCGGCGCTAAAGCATCTGCTATGTATTTCCTCAGTCTTTGGAACATAGGAATGAGGGTATAGTTTAAGATTAGAAATACTGGCTATTTTAGGTATGGTTTCTTCGTGCTTCAACAGCCTGTGCTAGTTCTCTTAACACGCTATCTGTCGTGCCCCAGTCAATACAGGCATCGGTAATACTTTGCCCATAAACTAAGTCTTCTTTATGTTTACCTTCACCATTTTGGCGACCTGCAAGCAAATGACTTTCTATCATTACACCACAAACATCATGGCTTCCTGTGCTGATATGCGTAGCAATATGTTTACCAACTTTGACTTGGTTATTATAATCACCACCACTATTAGCATGGCTAAAATCGACCATCAAATGGAGTGGTAATCCTTCCTCTTTTAAATCGTCGATCGCACTTTCAATACTCACAGAATCATAATTAGCGCGATCAGTACCACCACGTAAAATGACATGGCAGTCTTCATTCCCTTTGGTTTCAAAAATAGCAGAGCGTCCCTCTTTGGTCACCGATAAAAAATGATGCGGCTGAGAGGCGGCTTTAATCGCGTTAATAGCCACATCAACATTGCCATTGGTACCATTTTTAAAACCTATTGGACAAGAGACTCCTGATGATAATTCACGATGCCCTTGGCTCTCAGTAGTACGCGCTCCAATGGCAGCCCAGCTAACTAGGTCTGCAATATACTGCGGGGTAATTAAATCCAAGTATTCGGTTGCTGCGGGCATTCCTTTATCCGACAAATCCAATAATAATTTACGCGCTACGCCCAACCCTTTATTAATATCAAACTTGCCCAGTAGATCAGAGTCATTAATCAAACCTTTCCAACCAATACTGGTGCGTGGCTTTTCAAAATAGACGCGCATAATAATATGCAACTGATCTTTTAAATCTTCACGCAATGCTAATAGCTTATCCGCATACTCCATTGCCGCCTCAGTATCATGGATAGAACAAGGGCCTACCACGACTAATAAACGATCATCATCACCATGAAGAATACGATGCGCTTCTTTGCGCGCGTTATACACTGTGTTGCTGGCGGTGTCTGTTATCTGAAATTCACCTTGCAATTCCGCTGGTGAAATAACGGGAATTATTTTATTTATGCGTAAATCATCCGTGTTTTTGTTCATAAGTTCTCTTTTTTCTATCTTCTGGAATCAACAGCGCTACTAACCTGATCCAGTAATCGTGTTAGTTTTTCATGCTTCATTTTCATTGAGGCTTTATTCACAATCATGCGTGAACTAATATCAGCCATATGCTCTAACGGAACGAGTCCATTGGCTTTTAGCGTACTGCCTGTCTGTACCACATCAACAATAATATCCGCCAAGCCAACAATGGGCGCTAGCTCCATTGAGCCATATAATTTAATAATTTCTATCTGCTTGCCCTGCTCGGCAAAATAGCGCCGTGTGCAGTTGACAAATTTTGTTGCTACTTTTAACTTTTCTTCTGGCAAAGGTTTGTCAGCAAAGCCTGCGGTCATTAATTTACAGCGAGCAATATTGAGATCAAGCAATTCATATAAACCATCGCCACCGTGTTCCATTAACACATCTTTCCCTGTCACACCTAAGTCAGCCGCACCGTATTGTACATAGGTTGGTACATCAGTGGCACGGATAATCACCAGTTTTACATCATTGTGATTAGTATCAAGAATTAATTTACGGCTAGTTTCAGGATCATCCAATGCTTCAATGCCAGCCGCGTTTAATAACGGCATGGTTTCCTCAAAAATACGGCCTTTTGATAGTGCGATTGTTAATCTGTTTGCCTGATCACTCATAAAATTATACCCGTTTAATTCGCGCACCCACTGCGGTCAACTTATCTTCAATTTTCTCGTAGCCACGATCCGTATGATAGATACGATCCACGATGGTTATACCTTTAGCCGCTAAACCCGCTAAAACCAAGCTAGCAGAAGCACGCAAGTCCGTTGCCATAACAGGCGCACCGTGTAACTCAGGCATTCCCGCTACTATTGCAGTATTTCCTTCCAGACGAATATTAGCACCCATACGCATTAATTCTGCAACATGCATCATGCGATTTTCAAATATATTTTCAACCACTACACCAATGCCCTGTGATAGCGTATTCATTGCCATAAATTGTGCTTGCATATCGGTTGGAAAGCCTGGATGCGCTTCAGTGCGAATATCAACCGCTTTTAAAGGTCTACCTCGCATATCCAGATCAATCCAATCATCGCCTGTCTCAATTTTTGCGCCAGCGTCTCTAAATTTTTGCAATACGGCATCCAAGGTATCAGGGGCTGCATGTGTGCATTTAATATGCCCTCCTGTAATGGCAGCGGCGGCTAAATAAGTACCTGTTTCAATGCGGTCTGGCAGGACGGAATACTCGATTCCTTGCAAACTTTCAACACCTTCCACAACAATTCTATCGGTTCCTGCACCTGTGATTTTCGCACCCATTTCATTCAGGCAGTTGGCTAAATCAACCACTTCTGGCTCACGCGCTGCATTTTCCAGATGCGATATACCCTCTGCCAATACCGCCGCCATTAACAAGTTTTCTGTTCCTGTTACGGTGACCGTTTCCATCACAATGGTTGCGCCTTTCAAGCGCTCAGCTTTTGCCTTGATATAGCCTTCTGCGACAGTAATCTCAGCACCCATTGCTTCCAATCCTGTTAGATGGATATTAACGGGACGGCTACCAATTGCACAGCCTCCTGGTAAAGAAACTTCTGCTTCGCCATAACGGGCTAATAATGGACCAAGCACCAAAATAGAAGCGCGCATCGTACGCACTAATTCATATGGCGCACATTGTGTTTTTATGCTGGCTGTATCGGTAGTGACATTATTATCATCATCAATAGAAGTCGTCACTCCCATTCCTTCTAGCAACAATGCCATTGTTGCCACATCTTTCAAACGAGGCACATTACAGATGGTCATTTTTCCATTCGCCAATAACGCCGCTGCCTGCAAAGGCAATACCGCATTTTTTGCGCCTGAAATAGTCACCTCACCCTCTAGTGGTACACCGCCCTCGATTTCAAATTTTTGCATAGTCTATTCTTATGGTTTTGGTTTTAAATGACACCCTTCAAGATGCCCCGCAATAAAAAAGTCTGCCATAATAACGAAAAAAGATTAGAGATGATATGGGAAGTATCAAGCACCAGCAATTCTCAATGTAACCAAAATGCACTAACAATCACTAGCAACCCAATTTTTACGAGATATAGACATTCATTTATTAAATTTCCGCACCCTTCGACTCCGCTCAGGGAGCTGTACCCTGAGCGGAGTCGAAGGGTGCAATTATTTATGTGAAAAACTATAGGAAGGGTATTTCCAATCACCCTCTTTCATTTCAATAATGTCTTAGCCGTTGTAATATTTTCAATACTACAGGTAATTTGCCGTCCTTTAGGAATGGTAATACCAGGGGCTGTCAACGTCCCCGCAAAAACTTTAGCCTGTTCTTCTAGTAAAGCACCTAAAAATCGCCCCTGATAATCACGCACACCCTTGGCTGTGCTAATGCGTATGGGCTTATTATCTGGGCGATAGTCCATCATAATAGTAGCGAATGCTGCACTTTCTCGCTGGAAAAATGAAAATTGATACGGGCCGTGAATTAAAAAAACCTCTTCCTCTACCAAGCAACGGTATAACACCAGATCGTGCATTAAGCTGCTATTTTTATCAACCACTGAAAACTCTACTTTTGCACCATCATATAGCTGGATGTTTTCCCCTAAAATACTATAACGAACAACGCTATACGCCCCTATACGACATCCTGCTCCAATAATAGAGCCTTCTATAACTGCCGTTGGATGAATATCTGCACTAGGATGAATTTGTTTCCAAGCCAGTGAAATGCGTTTTTTTAAGCTGATTTTTCTGTGTAAAAACAGTGCTTTTATCCAGCTGAAGGGTGAAGATTTTAAGTGTCGCTTGAGATTAGCAAAAATAGCAATTTGATTGGCAAACAGGAAATCATGATCAGCACTATAAGGCATAAGTAATGCTAATGGCGTGCTATTTATATCAGGAGGAGCTAATGATAGCGGAGAATGTGTGGGAGTAGATAGCTCTTCTAGTGTGATCAATAAAGTATCGGAAAACGCATCAACAGCCACTATTTCTAGTTCTTTTTCAGAAGGATCTATAGTTATTGATGCAACAATAGGAAGTGTAATTAATCCATCTCTGCCAAGGTAATGGCTATGACTGTAATAATCACGAATGGCTTGCTCTGATAGTTGTAATTTAAAATAAAGCTGCTTAGCACTGCCATGATAGGTTTGAATAATCTGCTTAATCGCTTGTAAGCCTGAATAATCAAAGAGTAACCCATCACCTAAACTGATTGACCATTTTTCAAGTGGTTTTTTATTAATCGTTATTAAAGTCTGTTGATGGAAGTCTTTGATAGGTTGGCAAAGTAGACGGCGTGATTGAAGTACAGGGGAAAGCACCTCTTGAGTAAAACTCATAGAGTGAGTTCTTTTGCCGAAGGAGTACGACGTAAAATCTGCCATAGCCCCGTCATTAGAATAAAAACAGCAATCCATTGATAAAAGCCAATACCAAAATAAATATTAGCTATTTGTTCACGCCAAAATTCTAAGCCAAAACGTAGTAATCCATAGAGTGCGAAAACAATAAATAAACGCCGACCTGCGTATTGATCTTTTTCATGAAAATGCTGAATAAGATAGAAAATAGCAAACAACCCAATGGCTTCAAAATATTGTACTGGAATACGTGATAAACCATCGCCAAAATCGAGTCCCCACGAGGCTTCTTCACCATAACAACAATGTTGAAAAATACAGCCAATGCGTCCAATGGCCATCATTGCAATTGACCCTCTTGCAAACCCATCACTGGTATCAAAATGATTACGCGTAATTTTTTTGTAAATTACGACAAAGAGGAAGGACGCTAAAATGCCACCCATCACGGTCTTGGGAGTAATGGGTGTTACCAGCGTGAGTTGTTCTACTAAGCCGCCTGAGAAAAAGGCAGGAACAGCCGAACCTACTAGCGCGCCAATAAAGGCAACCGCGAGTAAGCTCCAGCGTTGTACTGGGGTAATCGCCCAGCTTTCAGAATCTTGTCGAATCAACCAGCCTCCTATCAACATCGCAAGGATGACAAAGAACTGATACATTAAGCGACTACCTGAGCTTAATATTTCGTGATGATGGAGGAGATTAATATCCATTTGGTTTTATCGGAAGGGAACGGAACAACCCATTATAGATGCAACAGCAAAAGTTACACCCACTATGACAATCGTTAACAAGATAGAAGTGAACAGTGACGGCTTTTGTGAAAGCTTGTCGTTAAGTGATAATTCTGTATTTTTCATCGTACCTCCTTGTGGTTTGTCTCTTGATTATATACCGAGTATAGAAAACAACAACTACCATATTGATATGGGTTGTTTTATCATCTGCTCGTACTAACCGCCAAAGTACTTGGATAAAATATCCAAATCACCTGTAATATAAGCATTGAAATTTGGGCTACCAACTTAAGGCGGGACAAGTAAAGTCATAGCAAACAACCAGTACCTTTCGACAAGCTCAGGAAACTAGCTTCCTGAGCTTGTCGAAGGGTGCAGGCGAATAGCAGAAACAGTAACTGTCCCACCTTAAACTGGTAGCCGAAATTTGTACTTCGTAAAATGCTCGATATGCATTCCCACGCTGGAGCGATGGGAACGAGGGTAAGTAGGCGTTAGAGGCGTCAACGTGGTAAATTGGAGTGATGTAGGTTATGGGTGACGATAGGAACCCCAACAAAGTCTGGCACAATCATTTAAATTTATGCAAACTAAAAACCTAAATCGGGTAGGAGCTAGTTTCTCTCTAACCCTCCTCAGTCGAGTAGCTGGACAAAAATATTGCTAGAAACTGTTGGAGTTCGTAACCACACTCCAATCTACATACTTATTATTCCTGAAGGTATCGCAGGAAGAGCAACGAATACTCTCCCTTGACTTTACTCAGGTAGAACACCACCGCTTGGAGGTGCTGGAATATATTCTCGGGGCTGAACTGGTTCACGCGGCGCGGGTAGCGGTGGAACCGACCCATCAATTTGCGGCGTATCATCTGAGCCAGATAAAAGTGAAGGCTGAATTGCTTCGTTACCCCCCTTCTTTATCACAGTTGATGATGTTACTTGCTTGTCTTTTTTATTACTAGTTTGCAGAGAATATTTTTCTTGCTTACCATGATTATCTATAAGCACCTCTCCTATAGACATGCTTTTTAAAACAACACCCTCTGAAAGATTTGCTCCAACAATATAAACCTGTTGAGGTGCACCATTATAGGCAATTAATGCATAGCCAGTATCTTTTGTCTTTCCAAATACAATATCAAAAATTTGTATTTTTAATTTAGGAATAGGTGTATTTTTAGATTGTTTAGACTTATTTATAGCAACAGCTTGATTAGCAGATTGTTTAGACTTATTTATGGCAACAGCTTGATTAGCAGATTGTTTATTATCTTTTTCTTGTTGAGCAACCATTGGCTTTAGGTTTGACTCTATTTCTGCTGTAAAAAATAATTTAAACAATATATAAGCTAGGAAAACTATCACAATGGCAACTATTCCCCCATTTTTTAATTTATTACTCATAATATAACTACTCTTTATTATAATCTGTATTAATTGTATTCTTATGCATAAAAAAGGCTAGGTCAAAAATGACCTAGCCTTTTTTATGTAGCAAATAAATGATAATGCTTAACCCATTATCGCATAGTAGCTAATGTTACTTCACAAATACTCCAGGTGCCGAAGACCAAACTGAAACCCCAAAAGCATTATATCCACGTACCCACCAAGTAAATTCATCATTTACGTTATAAGTAGCAAGTTGAGTAGCAAAAGCAGCAGTATTAAACGGTTCAGTAGCTGGCGCACCTAGATCACTGAGTGTACAAATTCGATTGCCTTGCGCGTTGGCTACAAGGTTACATTGTAGCTGACTATCTACACCAAGTTTATACCAGTTAGGAAATGCAGAATAAGAACCATAACTAGTAATACGTACGTTATTTTTATCCCAGATAAATAACTCATACCATGTTGCTGCACCCGCTGAACCAGAGTCATCCGTAAACACAAACCCTGGAAGGGTGCTATAACTAGGGATGTTATTACCAATAGCTATTGGAGATTGTGGCTCTGGTGCATTTGGAGCTTGAGTCGCTGCTGGAGCGGCATTTGCAACCTCAAATACTTGATAGTGACCATCACCATCTAAAATACCATCAGCACCACCACCACCCGTATTGTCAACCAAATCAACCGACATGTTTCTGAAAGAGTTGCTAGTATATGGAATTGTATCATCTGCATCAACACCATTAGTAGCTGAAATAGGTAGTCCCCCAACAACTAGATCCATATTCTCACAGCTAGCAACATCAGTACCACCAGCATCGGGTACTCTTACCTCTTGTATTGAACCGTTGGTAGGACTCCCTGGCAATGCAGCTGGGTTTCCACCAACAACAATTGGGTTAATGGCTACACCATACTGACCGTCTGGTAAAACAGGAGTCTTCCAGTTACAAAGACGTAATGCTGGAGAAAATATACTCACAGGTGCTGTATTGTCACCTGGCTTTGTCGCAGTTGTCTCACTGCAATCTAGATCACTTGCTAAAATTACAGTATGATAACTCATAGTACGATGTTGATTATTGACTGCATTATCACAAGCTAGAGCAAGATCACCGTTTTTTCCTGCTCCTACTATATCCACACTATACGCATATGCT
>DRMS01000463.1 GCA_011322515.1 Leucothrix mucor | reverse complement strand
CCAATACCCCGACTACCTGAGTGCAACATAATCCACACATCCTCATTTTCATCCAGACACAGCTCGATAAAATGATTGCCACCACCCAATGTACCAAGCTGACGACCCCATGTGCGATGAAAATTGCGCACCATTTTGGTTAAACCTGCATGTTTATCGGTAATGGATTGCAGTGGTTTCGCCATTGCATTTAAGGTTGAAGCCTTAACCTTGTCACGCGGATGCATGTCAAAACCAACAGGAATCGCCGCTTCAATCGCACGTCGAGAACGGCGTAATGAATCAGGTAAATCCTTAGCTTTTAATGAAATGCGTACTGCATTCATACCACAGCCAATATCAACACCTACCGCAGCGGGAATAATGGCATCTTTGGTTGGAATCACAGAACCAACCGTCGCACCCTTGCCTAAATGCACATCAGGCATGGCAGCAATATGGTGATGAATAAACGGTAATTGCGACATATTCGTTAATTGCGTCATTGATGCACTATCCACATCACGGGTGTAAATTTTAACGGGGACTTTTCCTTTATTTAACATTATTTGAACGGGCATAATAATTACCTATTTATTTTTATAATATTCCACAATTAATATTTTTAGGCGTAGTAGTGCCTTAACAATTAATAATATTTTTAATCATTGTTTATTATTTATGAAATATTTTTAGCAGCTTATTACTGTAAACTGCTACATTCTTCAGGCATAAAAAAACCCTGAAGGCAAACGCCATTCAGGGCTTTTATCCCTATAGATTCCTACAGGGTTAAGTTGCTGAGCGACGTGATGTCTCCCAGCAAAAGCATAGGAGAGTTAGCTATTGTTACCTTTTGTTATAGTCATTATTGTAAATCTCCTATCTATAAATTAATTTGAGATTTTCTTTGATGTTAAAAAGAAAAAGAATGTTTTTTAAACGCGGGTGAATTATGAAGGTTTTTATTGGGGATTGTCAATAAATAATTATTATAAATATCAAAAATAAATAGTAAACAACTAGTCATCCAATAAACCAAGCCACTTATTATTAATTATAATTCCATACCCTTAGCTTAACGAAAAATTTGAAGCTTTCATTCCTGAATGGTGCAGTATTCCTTAAATAGATGGGAGCTGTAATTGTAACGAGGAAGTTCCAAGCAATGATTTT
Organism: Leucothrix mucor; assembly: GCA_011322515.1. Taxonomy (GTDB): domain Bacteria; phylum Pseudomonadota; class Gammaproteobacteria; order Thiotrichales; family Thiotrichaceae; genus JAGLBW01. The sequence goes on along the minus strand of DRMS01000463.1, from coordinate 10,713 downwards.
ACCCATCTTACTTGCCATTTTGCTCCTACTTGAGTCATCTCAATTGTTGCGTAGAACAACTATTCGCCTCTTGAGATGCTCCAATCAGGAACAAAAAATCAGCGCAATATAGGTAAATTGGCTACCAACTTAAGGCGGGACAAGTAACGTCATAGCAAACAACCCGTACCTTTCGACAAGCTCAGGGAGCTAGCTTCCTGAGCTTGTCGAAAGGTACGAGTGAATAGCAAAAACAAGAACTGTCTCGCCTTAAACTGGTAGCCCATTTCCCGATAGAGCCATGCCTTTGACATTACCCATTTACGCTTTATAGTTGCCACTGAAATACCCAGTAAATCCGCTATTTATTTAAATGATCAAACAGATAAAGATAAAAGGAGTGTAATTAAAGATATAGTTTTTCAGATAAATAATTACACCCTTCGACTCCGCTCAGGGTACAGCTCCCTGAGCGGAGTCGAAGGGTGCGGAAATTTAATAAATGAATGTCTATAGACGGAAAAACATGAATAAGTCACAAACTTGGAAAGGAGTTGGTTTTGCGTTGAATTTGCTCAGCATCATCCTATTTAAGGTTCTGTGGGATTGGTATTATATTTTCCATGAGATTTAAAAATTGTATATTCTCTAAATTCTAGGGTAAATAGCATTTTTTTGAAAAAGTACTATGCTCCTAACTTACGAAGCAAAACGCATAAGGCTTTAAAACTCTATACCGAAGTTTAAAAAACAATTAAATTAACAGGTTATAAGTATGAATAAATAGTCACTCCAATTTTACCAACCAGTTATTAAAAAATAAATTATAGCAAGATATAGCCCAAGCTAAGGAACGTGCACGGAATAACTTCCCAAAGTTCTAACACAGAATTTTTATTTCAGATTGGATGAACTCATGAAGCACATAGTTACTCTACGCAACGAGTGAGATCATCCAAGCTGGGATAAAAAGGCAAGTTAGAGATCGGGAAGTTGTTTCGCGCACGTTCCTAAGAACCTCTAATCCATTTTTATTCCCAAGTACATCAACCCTAAGACCCAGCTATGAATCTAACTAAAACCCCCGCTACCGTTGTCACAGGCTTTTTAGGCAGTGGTAAAACTACTCTACTTTCTAATATTATCAAACAGGCTGGCAATAAACGCATTGCGATTATTGTTAATGAGTTTGGTGAGATGGATATTGACTCTGACCTATTACGTAGCTGTGCTATTGAAGGTTGCGAAGATAATGAAGTCACTTTGCTTGAAGATGGTGTTTATGAGCTTGCTAATGGTTGTATTTGCTGCACCGTTGAGGAGGAGTTTCTTCCTGTAATGAAAAAACTGGTGGAGCGACGTGATGAGATTGATCATATATTAATTGAAACCTCTGGTCTTGCCTTACCTAAGCCTTTAGTACAAGCCTTTAACTGGCCTGAGGTACAGAATCATTTTACAGTTGATGCGGTTATTACGGTAGTTGATGGTCCTGCGCTTGCTGAAGGTCGTTTTGCACACAGTCATGAGCAGTTAGCGTCACAACGACAAGCAGATACAAGTCTTGACCATGACCCTAGTATTCAGGAATTATATGAGGATCAATTAGGTGCGGCTGACCTTGTTATTATTAGTAAAACGGATCTGATTAATGCTGAGCAATTGGAATATATCGAAGCTGATATTAATACGCATACGGATGATTCAATTAAAGTAATTAGTATTGAGAGAGGTGAGATCAATCCTGAGTTAATTCTAGGACTTGAAGCGGCGAGTGAAGATCATATTGAAGCGTTGCATTCCCATCACGATCATCATCATGAGCATGGTAAACATCATCATCATGCCCATGATGATTTTGATTCTGCTGTTATTTCAATGGGACGGGTTGATGGCGATCAATTATTACAACAGTTAGAAAGGGTTATAGAAGCACAAAATATATATCGCGCCAAGGGTTTTGTCGCGCTGGCAGATAAGCCGATGCGTCAGGTGGTACAAGCAGTTGGTTCGCGGATAGATCAGTATTTTGATCGACTTTGGCAGGTTGATGAAACACCTCGCACAGAGGTTGTTCTTATTGGTAAAGCACTTGATATTCAGCAAATTGAGGTTGCCTTGAAAAGTGCTGAGATAGTGTGATTTTTATGCTCTCGGCAAAAATTAGACTATTAATTAATCTTGGAAGTGAATAGACAAGCCTGTGTTCTGCACCTCAACACAAGCTATAAAATAGGCACTGTGTAATAGACACAAAAGCGGAAGTTTTTACTCTTGTTAGTTTTGAAAATTGGTACGTCTTACCCGTTGTGCAGTACGGTTAAGCGCCACCTTTCCACCTGATAATACAAACGGTGTTTCCCATACTTTTTTATGTGGGCGCATTGCCACCATATGCTTTTTGGCATGGATAATATAAAGACTACCGAGTACTGGCAGTAGTTTTTCTCCCCATTTTTCCATCCATGCGCTACCTGTAAAGAGTTTTTCATTTTTTATGGCGGGACGAAAGCCAATATAGTTTACGTTTAATGTTTCAAAACCAAGTAGCGAAAACCAATCACGTACATGCGAGGCGCTACGAGTTTTATAGTCAGTCTGTTCAATGGATGGATCATTAGATGATTCATTTTTATTTGCCGCTAGTCTATTTTTCCGTAATGGCTTTAGTAACCGCTTTGCTCCCATTAATGCATAAGGGTTAAAACCAATTAGGATGCAATGTCCTTCTGGTACTAATACGCGATCTATTTCACGCAATACCTGATGCGGATTATGCGAACATTCTAAGACATGACTAGCAATCACTAAGTCAACCTCATCTGCGGCAATGGGTAACTGCTCTGGTACTGCAATGACATCGCTTTTACTTTCATTACAGCCAATAGAAAAACCTGCGGATATTCGAGAATCCTTTAAGAATTCTTTGCGCCCACTTAATACGCCCAAATTAAGGCAGTAATAGCCAAATATCTCCGATAAGTGTTCAGAAATTATTTCATCGAGCTTAAGCAGTGCTTGCTGACCTGCAAGACCTTGATACCACGAAGCACAATTTACGACTATATTTTCATCTCTATGCCTATTTTTCATTTTGAGATCTCACTTTAGGTGGAAAACAATCATTTTAGGAACATACACAGAATAACGTCCTCATCTTATAAAGCAGAATTTTTGATTCAGCAGGGATCAGCTCAAGTCACTAAGTAGCCAGTGAAAATAAATCCAACAATTTCAGCCCTATTTTATAACTACTTACTTATTTTTTATCGAATAATTAACAATCAACCAACCAACTCTGACCAGTGACATTTCCAATTCAGCCTAGGTTCAAGCCTTATCATTACAATAGCACAGCAATAAATAACTATTCTTGACCGTATCTGCTTAGAAAACTATAAAAATAAAATAGCACGGTTTAAATTAAATAAAAACAACAAAAATCAACGATATTTGGGGGTAAAATATGTACCATCAAAGAAAACTGGCGGTTGCCATTTCTGCTGTATTAGCACTATCTGCGCTTTCGGGATGTAGTGCTAATCGCAATATGCAACCATCATCTTCATACCAAAATACGATGGGAGATGTAGAATTTCAGACGGCAGCTTATCTTCTTCTAAATTCAGATGAAGAACCGCAACAGAAAAAATATCAGGCTATTAAAAAAGCGACTTATCAACCTAAGCGTGTTAATAAACCCCGCAGAGTGCATCATCGCAAGAAGGCTGCGGTTAGATTCCAAAAAGCGGCCTACCATCGTACTCGCACACAAACGCCGCGCAATACGCATATCGCAACAGATCTTGAAAAAGCCGCTGAGATGCTAGGGGTTAGCAACAGATCTGTTAACAATCAGCCAGTATATCGCCCAGCTACTAATCAGCAACGGTATCGTCCTGCTAGAAAAAATAATGTGTATAGCAATATATACACATCAGCGACAGAACAAGCAGCGCAAGAACTAGGTATAATGCCTCGACGACCACAGCAGCAGTATGTAACCCAAGTATGGAATCAAGCGAATGGTGGCGGTGACCATCATGCAATGTGGGAACGTATTTATCGTGGGCAAAAAATGCCTAATTATACCAACCACCCCTCTGTGCAACGTTTTATTCGTCATTATGCCAGTGATCGTGCGCGTTTAAACCGCATCACTAACCGTGCATCTAAATACTTATTTTATGTTGTTACAGAGTTAGAACGTCGCCGTATGCCAACGGAATTAGCATTGTTGCCTTTTGTAGAAAGCGCGTATGTTAACACTGCACGCTCTCACGCAGCGGCTGCGGGTATGTGGCAATTTATTCCAGAAACAGGTCGCCGATATGGTCTTAAACAGCGACGTGGCTTTGATGGTCGCATGGATTCATTTGCAGCAACTCGTGCCGCATTGGATTATTTGCAAAAACTAAATAGGCAATTCAATGGAGATTGGTTTCTTTCACTTGCCGCTTATAATGCAGGTGAAGGACGTGTTGAGCGAGCTATAAAATATAACCGCCGCAGAGGTCGTCCGATCAATTATTGGAACTTGCGTTTACCTAAGGAAACGCGTGAGTATGTGCCACGTTTATTGGCCTATAAAGAAATCATCCGCAACCCTAGGCGCTATGGTATCCAACTACCTAGAGCAGCGAGTCGCCCTGTATTAACTTCTATCTGGCTTAATAGAACGGTAGATTTACGTCAGGCGGCACGTCGTGCAGGTTTGCCAGCGAACACCTTGACAGAATTAAACCCAAGCTATTTACATGGGATAACAACACCGCGTTTATCCAAACGAGTTGTTCTACCTGTCAACCTTGCGGGTCAATTACAGCAGATTCTACAGCGTATGCCGACAGTGCGTGATAGTGGTTATCGTTATGCAAAATATGCTAAATATTCCAAAAAGAAATACTCCAAGCGCTATAAGAAACGTTATAAAAAGCGTGCTAAGATATCAAAAAGACGTGTCATTACACACCGTGTTCGTCGTGGTGAAACATTATATAAAATTGCTGCACGTCATGGTACAACGGTTAAAAAAATCATGCGGATGAATAGATTACGTTCATCTCGTGTAAAAGTAGGAAAGCGTCTTCGTGTCGCTAGCAGACGTGCTAGTAAACGTTATTCTTAGGAATTTTCAAGTAATGAATTTACCTATATTGCGCTGATTTTTTGTTCCTGATTGGAGTATCTCAAGAGGCGCATAGTCATTCTACGCAACGAATGAGATCATCCAAGCTGGGATAAAAAGGCAAGTTAGGGATCAGGAAGTTGTTTCGTGCACGTTCCTTATCAAGGCAGATAGGATGAGAAAATGAAAAACAAAATTAAATTAGAACAGAGTTGGCTGAAACAGCTAGAAAATGAATTTCAACAGCCTTACATGCAACAGCTCAAGCAATATCTTGTAGCGCAAAAAAATAGTGGAAAGAATATTCTCCCAAGGAATTCTCTATGGTTTAACGCATTGAATAGCACACCGTTTGATAAGGTAAAAGTAGTGATTTTAGGACAGGACCCTTATCCTACAGCGGGTCATGCACATGGTTTGTGTTTTTCTGTTATGCCTGAGGTAAAACCACTGCCTAAATCACTCCATAATATCAATATAGAATTAATGGAAGATATACAGATAGATAATACACAGAGTGGATATTTACAGCCGTGGGCAGAACAGGGAGTCTTGTTGTTAAATGCCGTACTGACTGTTGAACAAGGCAATTCCAATGCGCATCAAGGACAGGGTTGGGAGCAGTTTACAGATAAAATTATTCATCTACTCAATGATAAAAAAGAGAACTTGGTGTTTATTCTTTGGGGGGCTTATGCGCAAAAAAAAGGTGTTTTCATAGACCAACAAAAGCACCTTGTGATTAAGTCACCACATCCATCGCCCTTATCTGCTTATCGAGGTTTTTTTGGTAGTAAGCCTTTTTCGCAGACTAATGATTACTTGCAACAAGCGGGTCTGCAAAGAGTAGATTGGCAAGTTTAATTGATATCTTTCACCCAATGAAAAAGTAGTGACTCTACTAGAATTTTCATGTTGCCAATTTCATTAAAGAGGTAGCGTTTTGATAAAAGAAGTAGAGTAGCTAAGCAAACTGACTTCAACTCCTTTTATCTAAAAAAATTAAACATATTAAATATCAATACGCCACTAGCGATGTGATTCAAACGGCGAGGATTTATAAAAATACTATTTTCGGCTACCAACTTAAGGTGGGACAAATAACGTCATGGCAAATAACCCGCACCCTTCGGCAAGCTCAGGGAACTAGCTTCCTGAGCTTGTCGAAGGTGCGGGAGAATAGCAGAAACATGAGCTGTCCCGCCTTAAACTGGTAGCCCTATTTTCAATATAGTTTTAATCAAAGGGTTAACAGTCAATATTTTACTAAATCCCAGAGGATTTCAGATTCCCTCGCAGTTTGAGTCACACCCCACTACTAGCTATCTGGAAAAATATCCTGTACAGAGATCAAGACCTCATAACATATGACTCCCGCCGTATTTTATCTATAAAAATTGGTGAAGGTATTAATTGGATTTACAGTTGAACTTAGTAGACCAATATGTATCTATTCTTTATTCAATACTAAAAACATAGGGGAAAAATATTATGGAATTCATTATTATTTCACTTTTTATCTTTATTTTCATCGCTTGGTTTGCTCTTGCGCGTGATCTGCGTAGAGAAGATAACAAACGCGATGTTATCCAAAAGCTTTTTGATGATGGCATTAATTAACTGATGTTACGCAGTTTAAGTGTTTTTAATCATGAAAAGCACGAAATAATAATAGATAAACCGTTCTCATATTTTATGTTAATTGTGTAGTCTCCCTAGCCATCCCTATAGGGGTAGGGAAGTTTTACCTCCCCTCCCTCCGAACCGTACGTGCAGTTCTCCCGCATATGGCTCTCCAGTTGATAGTTTCTTCATCGAGATTGGCACGCTAGACCCCAAGCTTCATGGCTAGTGAAAAACTCAAGCTTTGCGAAGTAAGCATTTGGGTATTAAGGAACGTACACGAAACAACTTCCCGATCTCTAACTTGCCTTTTTATCCCAGCTTGGATGATCTCATTCGTTGCGTAGAGTAACTATTCGCCTCATGAGTTCATCCAATCTGAAATAAAAATTCCGCGTTAGAACTTCGGGAAGTTATTCCGTGCACGTTCCTAAACCATTTACCTCCTTTCACTCCGCTATCCAGAGCTGGCAACATATTCACCGTCCATATCAATGTTTCTACCCCTGCTAATAACGGGGCTTCTGTCTCTTGTTTAGCTGTTTCCTGCACTGACGAGAACCTGTATATTGTGCTTTTTAAAATCATAAAACTCAATGTTTTCCCTATGGATAAAAAAAGTCTGAAAAATAAATTACGTAGCCAACTGCAACAACAACGCAATTCATTAAGTACCGTACAGCAAGCACTTATTGCACAAAAAATTTGTCAGAAAGTATCCCAAGCAAACTGCTTTAGAAATGCGCAACATATTGCTTTTTATACACCAGTAAAAGGCGAGGCAAATCCCTTAGCCTTGCAAAACGAAGCAAAAAAATCATTCTATTTACCCGTGCTTTCCACTGCCAATAGATTTCATTTAAACTTCGTTAAAATTGATAAAAACACAAAATACAAAAACAATATTTACGCTATACCTGAGCCTATTTATTCCCCGCAGGATATTATCCCCGCAACGCAATTAGACTTAGTGATTATGCCACTGGTAGCAGTCGATAAAGAAGGGCATAGGATGGGTATGGGAGGCGGTTATTATGATCGTAGTTTTGCCTTTAAACTGGACTCAAATACAGGATCTCCAATGTTACTAGGCTTTGCTTATGACTTTCAGCTTGTTGATAAACTAATAGCAGAATCTTGGGATGTACCTTTGGATTATATTGCGACGAATAGAGAGTTTATTGAGGTTTGTTAAGCTTGCGGTAAAAAATCGTTGTCGTTAGATATTATGTGAAATGAGGCTAACAGTTTAAGGCGGGACAGTTAAAATATTTCTGCCTATTCACCCGCACCCTTCGACAAGCTCAGGAAGCTAGTTCCCTGAGCTTGTCGAAGGGTGCGGGTTGTTTGTTATGGCGTTACTTGTTCTGCCTTAAGTTGATAGCCCACGTCAGGAAATGGTTCAACTTGAGGCAGACCGTAATCGTTATAAAAGTCTTCATCTTTTGTTGAAAATTAAAGCATTGGAGGAGGCGCTTGCATTAGAAAAGGGAAAGTTAGATGCTTGAGGCTTCTTAAATTCTAAGCCTGTTGTATCTAGCATCTATCCCAAAGGCTTCAATAAATCCATCAAATCATTCTGATCAAAACTAGCCTCTGCTTTGCCTTTCTTAGCATACAAGGAATCAGCCAGTGCCTGTTTTTTCTCCTGCATTTTAAGAATTTTTTCTTCCACTGTTTCTTCCGTTATTAGTTTATACACAAACACGGGTTTGTCTTGTCCAATGCGGTGGGCGCGGTCGGTAGCTTGTTTTTCTACCGCAGGATTCCACCAAGGGTCATAATGAATGACCACATCAGCAGCGGTTAGGTTTAACCCTACACCACCTGCTTTAAGGCTGATTAAAAACACTTTGGCATCGCCTTCTTGGAAGGCTTCAATGGCTTCGGCACGTTTGCGAGTTTGTCCTGTGAGTTTGGTGTATTTTATTTTGCTCTTTTTAAGATTTGTTTCAATAATCGTTAGCATGGAAGTGAATTGGGAGAATAGGAGAATTTTCCGTCCTTCTTCGACCATTTCAGGAATCATGCTCATTAATAACTCTAGCTTGGCAGATTCTTTCACGCTACGCGCTTTTTCTAGTTTAACTAATTGTGGATCGCAACAGACTTGACGTAGTTTGAGCAGTGCATCCAGTATCATAATATGACTGCGGGCTAGACCTTTTTTCTTGATCTCATCACGCACTTTTTTATCCATTGCTACGCGCACGGTTTCATATAAATCGCGCTGTTTTCCACTGAGAGTGACGGTGCGAATTATTTCTGTTTTTTCAGGTAACTCATCCGCAACCACATCTTTAGTACGACGGAGTAAAAAGGGCTCAATGCGTGCTCTTAAAACTTGTCCTCGTGTATCATCCGCGTGTTGTTCTATTGGTTTTCTAAACAGGCTATTAAATTTTTGCTGTGTACCTAAATAGCCAGGCATTAAGAAATGATACATTGACCATATTTCGCCTAAATGATTTTCCATTGGTGTACCCGTTACGCAGATACGGTGACGTGCCTTTAACGCATAAATAAGTTGAGTTGTTTTTGCTTTAGTATTTTTAATAGCTTGTGCTTCATCTAAAATCAAATAGTGAAATTCAAGCTTTTCGTACAACGCTTTATCACGATTCATTAACGGGTAAGTGGTTAAAATAATATCGTAATTTTCTATATCTGAAAAATATTGTTTACGATCAGGCCCTTGTAAAATCAATACGTTGAGATCAGGGGTGAAATGTGCGGCTTCATTTTTCCAATTGCTCATTAAACTCGTGGGGGCAATGACTAAGCTGGGTAAATCCGCTCTGCCTGATTCTTTTTCTATTTGTAAATTAGCTAAGGTTTGGATCGTTTTTCCTAGCCCCATATCATCTGCGAGGACGCCATTAAACTGATAATTACGCAAAAATTGTAACCAATCTAGCCCTTGTTTTTGATAATCGCGCAGGGTGGCATCAAGACCTTTGGGTAATTCAACGGCTTCAATACCAGAAAAATCACGTAGCTTTTTATTCAGTTTTTTAAGTTCATCTGCGCCTTTCCAGCGCAGTGAGGGATCATTTAATAGATCATTAAAGTGCAGACCTGCATGTTTTGAGATAGAAAGCGTACCGTCTTTATTGAGAGCATCGGTATCATACAGCTCAATAATGGTATCTATAATTTGCAAAATTCGCTTGGTAGGGATTTTTATCCATTGTCCGCTTTCTAGTGGTAATAATTGATATTCTTTGGATTCTAAAGACTCATGTAGCACTTCTTTATTGGGATAATCTGCCAATAACCCCACTAGCATTGGCAATAAGTTGATTGGTTTGCCATTTAGCTCAAAGCCTAGATTCATTTCAAACCAGTCACCGCCTTCGGACTCTTCTAGGTCGGCGTACCAGTCATCAATGATTTCTATTTCAAGCATAAAACTATCATCAATTTCAATTTGCCAGCCCGCTGCTTTCAAATCAGGGATTTTATGGGTTTGGAAGTTATCCCAAGCTTCTACGCTTCCTTCAACACTGTCGGCAACTAATACAAAATCGGTAATGCTAAGGGGGGGGATATTGGGTGCTAAAAATTGTTCTTGAGTCAGTGTTTGTAAGGCATTTTGTTCTGCGTCTAATTGGCGTGTTATGCGATAGCGGGTATTGTCTTTGATAAAAACATGATGATTTTTTCTTAAATCTGCTTCTGTTATAGGTTGATAGTTAATCTCATTATACTGAAAACTGAGTGTGGCGATATGCATTGTGGTTGGCTGATCGGGACGCAACATAGCGGCGGTTCTATTGATCGCATGAAGTTTTAAATGAAATATAGGCAAGGTATCAATATCAATTTGTTGCAGATTAATATCAAAGGGCAAAGGGTAATCATAGTCAGGCAGTGTCTGTACTATTTTTAGACTCATTTGCTCTGCTTGTTCAACAGCAATACGTGGGGCTGATAAAAAATAAGCTATTTTTTCCTTATTGAGTGTATCGTGAACGACTTTT
>DRMS01000462.1 GCA_011322515.1 Leucothrix mucor | reverse complement strand
CTTTGCAACAGGATTTAATCCAACTGATTATTTTAAAGTCGGTACTGTGATTGATCGCAATACCGAAGATGTGAGTCAATTGCGTGATGCGCGATTAGGCGCGCTTTTAGTGCAAGGGCAAAAACTTTGGCAAGGGGGGGCGCTTAGTATAGTTGCAGCACCAAAAATTAACTATAAAAGTAATCACTGGACAACGGATAAAAATATAACGGGGCTAAATTTAGATAAAAGTAACGACCGTTCACGTGTATTATTAAAACTAACACAGGAAATCAACGATGGTTTTAGCCCAGAACTGCTGTATTACAATGAAGCAGGAGATCACAATATTGGGCTGAATCTAAGCCGAGTAATGAATAAAAAATGGTTTGCTTATGCAGAATGGAATATTGGCAAACGCAGAAATCTTATTGATGAAGCACTACAGGGCGCAAGAGAATCAGCGCATATAGCCTCTGCTATTACGCAAAAATTTAAAATAGATAATGCTAAAAGCTACCAGCAACAAGCGGCAATTGGCGCATCCTATACATCAGAATCCAATATCACCACCCAATTTGAGTATCATTTTAACCAAGCAGGCTTATCAAAAAGCCAAGCTAATCACTGGTTTTCACTGGGACTAAAGGCAAGGAATCCCGCTGAAATAGGACAGTTATTATCAATTCGCGGCTTAGCACAAGCAAGAGGAGAGCCATTAGGAAAACATAGCCTATTTATTCGTTCAAACTGGACAGATGCAGGAATGGATGATCTTGATGTAACAGGTTTATTATTAACTGATTTAAATGACCAGAGTTTTGTAGCACAAGCACAAGCGACTTATGAGCTTAATAATAAAAGTGCAGTTTCATTGCGTATTGCTAAATATCAGGGGGATAGGGAAAGTATTTATGGCAGTTTAGGGCAGAATTACTCGTTTAGTTTACTGATGGAATATGATTTTTGAGACTATTTTATAATGTTTTCTGGCTATTAATTTAAAGCGGGATTGCTATCCCCCTTGGATACAAAAAATAGTTCTCTCGCAAAGATGCAGGGTACGCAAAGGATGTCTCTTATCTTTTCTTGGCATCCTTAAGCCATTTTTAGCTACCAGTTTAAGGCGGGACAGTTAATGTTTCTGTCTATTCACCCGCACCCTTCGACAAGCTCAGGAAGCTAGTTCCCTGAGCTTGTCGAAGGGTGCGGGTTGTTTGCTATGACTTTAGTTGATAGCCGATAAATAATTTCCAAATCCAAGGAGTTCAAGCTTTAGCTTGTGCGAACCACACAAGCTGAAGCTTGAATTCCTGCGGAAATTTAATATATGAATATCTATAGAATGAATTTTTTATAATGACGTGGCAGGTTTAGGTAATCCAGCGTATTTACAAATACTGAAATTGCCATAAGGAAAGAGCTCATAAAAACACGGTCTATTTGATTTCATTTCTGCTATACCAAAGAAATCTGGAGATATTTTATCCCATTGGCCACGAAGAATTAATGGCAATGCACCAATGGCTATTTTATTATACGGTGATTTTCCATACTCACTCATTTGCGATCTAAAAAAAGCGATTACAGTCCAATGCTCTCTGGTCAAAGCAGTATCGTAATAATCAGTAGCCATTGCGAGGGCAAAAACAGGTGTCCAATCACCAAGGTTATAAAGAAAGCCTTCTTCGTCTTGTCTGATAACCTTTAAATAGTTTTTAAAGCCATTCGCTGGAAGCCTATAACTATCGAGAAAGGTTACTATTTCTTCAACATTGGTATAGCCATTTATTTTTCCAATCGAAGGAACATAACCCAATACGTCTTCTCCCAATTTTGATTTCCTATAGGTATTTAAATTTTATATAGTGACGCTAACGCCTTGTTAGGATTGGGTGCTGATTTTCAATAATGTTAATCATATCTGATTGATATAAAAGAAAATAATTTGATGGTGTTTTAGACTTTTGAGAAAAAGCTACCTTAGCTTGTATTCAAGAGTGTTTGAATACCTCAATTATCCTATCTAACAACTCAAATCACCCTAGTGTTTCTTTCGACTACCAATTTAACATGGGACAGTTGCTTGGCTGGAATTGTAGCACGGTAGGTTGGAGTGAGGTTACGAACTCCAACAGTTTCTAGCAATATTTTTGCTGGGTTTCCTAGGTAGATTCATCTATTTACAAGCTCATTTTAAAATGGCTTCAGGCTGGGATGATCTTTCCAATAACTCCTGCCATAATAGATAGAAGTTGATAAAAAAACTTGGTAATTTTAGAAGCGAATACACAAGGGTGGGTAAAGAAGATTGCCCATCTATAGGATTGCGGGAGTGATGTGTGTTTCATTAGAATAATTTAGGTCTTATATGCTAGAGAATATCCGTATAGTGATGGTGCGTACCTTTCATTCAGGAAATATTGGTTCAGCCGCGCGCTCGATGAAAACAATGGGCTTAAGCCAGCTTT
>DRMS01000461.1 GCA_011322515.1 Leucothrix mucor | reverse complement strand
TACCCATTATTGCGCTCTCCTATGGAGGCTTTGCCGCATTAGCAAAAATTATGCGTACCTCAATCCTAGAGAACCTCAATGCGGATTATGCCCGTACCGCAAGAGCCAAAGGCGTTGCTGAGTCAGATGTGCTATGGCGACATGTCTTTCGCAATAGCTTACTGCCACTGATCACTATCTTGGCAGGACTATTGCCAGGGTTGCTGGGCGGCTCCGTTATTATCGAACAAATATTCAGCATAGATGGGATGGGAAAGCTAGTGATTGAAGCTACCATGTCGCGTGATCGTGAGGTCGTCTTATCCATTACGCTAATAGCAGGGCTACTTACCTTACTCGGTTATCTGATCTCAGATTTTCTTTATACACTGGTTGATCCGAGGATTCAGTATGACTAATGGTATAAAAACAACACATAGCAGTGAATCCTACGGTCAGCGGGTAATGCGCTTAGCATTTTCAGGCTGGGGTGCAAGACTAGGTCTATCATGGGTATTACTGCTTATTTTTATGGCTGTTTTTGCCCCTTATTTAGCTAATAGTATGCCCCTTATAGCCAGTGAAAACGGGAGTCTCACCTTTCCTATTTTGCGTTATACCACCGCCGAAGACGTGCTAATGCTCTCTGCATTCTTTGCTGTCTTACTTTTATGGCGTTTAAAAATGGGTTTCCTAAAAAAGCTATGGATTTTTACCCTGATTGTTTTAAGTCTAACCTTTGCGGCTAAACTATTGCTAACCCCACCTAAACTCATTATTTACGATGAATTTCGTGAAAAAATAACCCAAGCAGATTATGACTGGGCAGTGTTACCGCCTATTCCTTATTCCCCAAGTGATTTTTTACGTGACTATGGTGACACAGGATTAGAAGCACCGTTATCTGCTGATAAGCGCATTCATCTTATGGGAACCGATGATAATGGAGCGGATGTTGCCAGCCGTATGATTCACGCCTCGCGTATCGCATTGGGGATAGGTTTTGTTGCCACAGGTATCGCGATGGTGATTGGCATTTTTATTGGTGGTCAAATGGGTTATTTTTCAGGGCGTGTGGATATGTTTGGTATGCGCTTAATGGAAATCTTTGAAGCCATTCCCGTATTGTTTTTACTGCTCACCATTATCGCCTTTTTCGGACGCAGTATTTATTTAATGATGATTATTATTGGTGTGACAGGTTGGTCAGGCTATGCGCGATACGTGCGCGCAGAATTTCTCAAACTGCGTAAACAAGACTATGTTCAAGCCGCCATTGCCAGCGGTTTGCCGCTACAATCCATCTTATTTCGACATATATTACCCAATGGTATCGCACCGCTTTTAGTGGCGATTAGCTTTGGTGTCGCCTCAGCGATTTTAACCGAAGCCACATTAAGCTTTCTTGGTCTAGGACCTGTTGACGTACCCTCATGGGGGCAAATGCTCAATCAAGCGGTAAAATCATCTACCTTTAACTGGTGGATGGCGGTTTTTCCAGGAGGGGCTATTTTCCTAACCGTATTTGCCTATAACTTAATTGGCGAAGCACTACGTGATGCGATTGATCCACAATTAGCAGGCCGTTTAGGGGTTAATTAAAATTATTACCATAAGCAATACCTTCGCTAATTCAAAAATAATAGCTCACCATAAAGGGTATGAAGAACATAAAGTATTTTATAATCAATAGATTATATTGTTATTGATTAAATTACAGTAAATAACCTATTGTTTTTCTTCCTCGTTCCCATGCTCCAGCGTGGGAATGCATACTCAGACGCTCCAGCGTCGAAACCGTTATAAACTGCATTCCCATGCTGGAGCGTGGGAACGAGATTTTATATGACTGCTCTACTCACACTAAAAAACCTGCATACCTATCTACAAACAGGTAAAAAAACAATAAAAGCCGTCGATGGAATCAGTTTTAGCCTCAATAAAGGTGAAACATTTTGTCTAGTCGGTGAGTCAGGCAGTGGTAAATCAATCTGTGCCTTATCCATTATGCAGCTCTTACCCGCAGGTATCTCCTCGCATCCAAGCGGTGAAGTGATATTCAACTGGCGCAAGGATAATAATTTCTATGAAGAAATTAACACCCTAACATTAGAGGAAGAAGATTTAAGACAAATTCGTGGCGCACGTATTGCGATGATTTTCCAAGAGCCAATGACTTCGCTAAATCCTGTTTTCACAATTGGTGAACAAATAATAGAAGCACTGCAACTGCACCATCCTAATATGTCCGATGCAGAGGCAAAACAACAAGCCATCGAAGCAATGCAGCAAGTCCAGTTACCGCAAGCAAGCACTCGTTTTGATAACTATCCACAC
>DRMS01000460.1 GCA_011322515.1 Leucothrix mucor | reverse complement strand
GATGCGGCTTATACAGGGCAAAAGGCTGGTGGTCTATCACTAAGCCTGCAACCTGAATATAAGCATAAATGGGATAATGACCATAATGTATTTACCTTTATCCCCTTTTATCGCTGGGATGAAAAAGACCCTGAGCGCACCCACGGCGATATTCGCCAGCTTGATGTGACGATGGCAAAAGATGACTGGGAATTTCAAGCAGGCATTAGCAAAGTCTTCTGGGGTGTTACCGAATCACAGCATCTAGTGGATATTATTAACCAAACTGATGCAGTAGATGGCAGTGATGGCGAAGATAAACTAGGTCAGCCATTGTTTAGAGTAAGCCATATTTCTGATAATGGCGCAGTGAGTTTCTATCTACTCCCTTACTTCCGTGAACGCACGTTTGCAGGCACAAAAGGACGTTTTCGTGGCGCATTACCTGTTGATACTAAAGATGTCAGTTATGAATCATCAAAAGAAGAAAAGCATATTGATTACGCAGTACGCTTAAATCACACCTTTGATGAAATCGACGTTGGCTTAACCTATTTTGATGGTACATCACGCACCCCACAATTCACGCCAGATTTAGCTAATGGTGTATTAAAACAGCATTATCCACTCCTTAAACAAATTGGTTTAGACCTTCAATACACAGGTGAAGCATGGTTATGGAAACTTGAAGCGGTAAACCGTGAAACCAAAAAAGAAAACTATAATGCTGCCGTAGGGGGCTTTGAATACAGCTTTCCAGGCATCGGTGATACGGGTGCTGACCTTGGCTTACTTGCTGAATATCATCACGACTCACGCGGTGAAGTTATCAATGCACCGTTTCAAAATGACTTATTTCTTGGTGCGCGTGTTGGCTTGAATGATGTAGAAGGAACTGAGTTTCTTGCAGGTACATTTATTGATTTGGATAATCAGAGTAAAGTCTTTCGCGTTGAAGGTAGCCGTCGTATAGGTAAAGGCTTAAAAATCAATATCGAAGCGCAAACCTTTATGGATATTGATAAAAAAGATCCCTTAAACAGTCTTAAAAAAGATGGATTTATTCAAGTCGAATTGCAGAAGTATTTTTAAAAAAGGAGTTTATAGTGATGACATTCAAATACAAGATGGGACTATTTATCACCCTTGTCGCCATTAGCTTAGTATCCTGTCATTCTGGTAATACAAAAACAAAAATAAAAACTGCAGAAGAAAAATGTATGGCAAAAGGTGGTGACTGGAGAATGTTGACCAGAGGGTTCATGGGATGCAATATGACTTATAGTGATGGAGAAAAACAATGCAACGATGCGACACAATGCAAAAGCAATGTGTGTTTATGGGATATACGTACAACAGAGCTATCCAAACACTGTGCCGCATCAACACTTGAGGTCATCCATGCTGGTTGCACGGGTGGAAAAGTTGTTAATGGCAAGCAAGTGGCTTTGGGTTGTTCCTAGGATTATTAGTTTAGGAGGCTACCAACTTAAGGCGGGACAAGTAAAAGTCATAGCAAAAACCCGCACCCTTCGACAAGCTCAGGAAGCGGTGTCCTGAGTCTACCAAAGGGCTAGTTCCCTGAGCTTGTCGAAGGGTGCGGGTGAATAGGCAGAAACATTAACTGTCCCGCCTTAAACTGGTAGCCCGTAGAGTGACTATGCGCCTCATGAGTTCATCCAATCTGAAATAAAAATTCTGCGTTAGAACTTCGGGAAGTTATTCCGTGCACGTTCCTAAGTATACGAGCCTTTAGGGAAAAAAATGTGGACTATTTCACAAACGGTACTTTAGTGTAGTTTGTTGATCCTCTGCTAGAACAACCTTCTTAGCCAAGGCAAAATCAGTCTTACCGCTTCCCAGTTTAGGCACTTCTTCCATATTAATAACGTTGGCAGGAAGCATCATTGGACTCACCCCAGCTTCAAGTAAAATGGTTTTTAACTCTCGTAATTTCATATCATTAGAAATTAATAAGACAACTTTTTCACCTTTTTTTTCATCAGGTATATTGACTGCAACCAGTTCCAGTTCTGGATCTTTTAATGCCTTAAAAATAGCGTCTTCTACCGCTGTTAGGCTGATCATTTCTCCACCCAACTTAGCAAAGCGTGAGTAACGGTCAACGATAACTAAAAAGCCATTTTCATCCAGATGACCTTTATCGCCACTTTTATACCAACGCTGCCCATCCATTTCAACAATGACCTCGGCTGTTTTTTCAGGTGCATTTAGATAGCCTTTCATTACCTGTGGCCCTCCAATTAGAATCAAGCCATCTTCACCTGTGGCTAATTCTTCCATTGTGTCGGGGTCTACAATGCGGAAGCTGGTACCTGGTACTGGCATTCCTACGGTTCCTGGCGTATTGCCTAGCTGTGTTTTCCAGTAGGTTGTATCCAGTTGATCGGGGATATTAACGCTGGCAACGGGGGATGTTTCAGTCGTTCCATAGCCTTCTAAAATATTGATATGAAACTTAGCTTTAAAGGCTTCACGACTATCTGGATTTAATCGTTCAGCCCCCGCGATGACCATGCGTAATGATTGCAGCATTAAAGGATGTACACGTCTATTTTTGCTGTATAAACGCAGGAAGGTTGAAGTTCCAAACAGGAAGGTTGCTTCATTACGTGCGATGGCTTTTGCGATCACCACAACATCAGTAGGATCAGGGTGGCAAACAATGGGAATGCCTTCTGATAACGGCATAAAGGTGGTTGCTAATAAACCAAAGGCATGAAAAGTAGGTAGCGTTGACATCACTACATCGTTCTCTCTGGTATTCAGCACATCTGCAATTTGGCGTGAATTGATAGCAAGGTTTAAATGACTTAGCTCTATTCCTTTTGGTGTTCCCTCACTACCACTTGAGAATAAAATAGCGGCAGTGGCATTTCTATCAATTGGCTTTAAATACATCCATTGCAACAATTTAGTTGGCAACAACATCACCGCTAATAAAGTCAGTAACATATTACTTTTCGGTATTTCTTCTTTGAAATCTTCTAAGTAAAGTATCGTCGTCTCAGGGAAGGTCTCGACAATATTAATACCGCGTTGCTCCAATTTTTTGAGGAATTTTTTCGAGGTATAGATGGTTTGAATGTTAGCGCTTTTAACCGCACCCTGCATTGCCTCTGTGCT
>DRMS01000459.1 GCA_011322515.1 Leucothrix mucor | reverse complement strand
CCTGTCTGGATGCCATAACGAAAAATAGCGCGCACCCTTTGCAATACTTTTTCAGCCACACGCAACGCCCCGCGTTTTTCTATACGACGAATCACGGTTAATAATTCAGGTGGTCTAATGGCGCTAATGTTGCGCTTGCCAATATAGGGGAATACATCTTGCTTTAATGAGTTGATAACTACTTGTGCATGACGATGTTTCCAACCGCCTTTCTCATTATCAAACCATTCCCGCGCGACGATCTCGAAGCCCTGATTTTTCTTAAACTGGCTAGGGTCAACGCCTTGCTTTAGTAATTGCTTGGCTTCGTCCATTTTTTGCCGTGCCTCTGCTAACGACACGCGCGGATAAGTCCCCATAGAGTAGGTTTTTTCTAACCCCTCATAACGGTACTTTAAACGCCAATATTTAGCCCCTGAAGGCTGATGATATAAATACAACCCCCGACCATCAAAGTATTTTTTAGGATTATTAACGCTCCCTAGCGTGCTGATAAACTCATTATTTAGCATCCTTCTAAGCCCCTGTTTTTATTATGAGCTAACATTCTATATAAGAATATAAACAGAAGTCAACTATTCCGACTGCTACCCCTTTTGGGCAAAATCCTAATTTTCCTTAGACCCGAAAAATACCCCCACATTTTGGGGGCGGATTTTGGGGGTGATATGGGTTTATTATGGGCATAAAAAAACGGAGCAATTGCCCCGCTATGTCTAAAATTCGCCTAAACTAATGCCTAAGCCGTCTAAATTTTCATGCACAAGAAAACCTATTTACTTGTGCATATCAGAGAAACATGCATAAATTATTAGGCTCTCTCTTTGAAGGGGATGATATCTGCACCCGTTCGCAGATTGTCCAGATAATCCGCATATAATTGCATATTCTTGGTTCTTTCTTCTAAGTAGGTAGCATGACAATAAGCCTCCCTAACTGGATCATCAACTTTATGCCCTAAGGATGCTTCTATCACATCACGTCTAAAACGTAGCGATTCATTGGCTATTGTACTAAACGTCCCACGGAAACCATGCACCGTAGTTTTCCCCTTGTAACCCATATTGTAGAGTACCGATAGCATCCCATTTTCTGATATTGGCTTGCTCATAGCCGTTAATGAAGCAAAGATATATTGACTATTGCCAGTGATAGCTTTTACAGATTCTAGTATTTCTATTGCTTGTGTACATAGTGGGACTGTTTGGCTAATCCCCATTTTCATGCGGTCTGCTGGGATATTCCATTGATTATTTTTAAAATCAATTTCCTCCCATTTTGCCTTCCTTACCTCTTTGGTTCTAAGATAAGTCACCACCACAAAGGCAAGCGCAGACTTGCAAACAAAATTACCTGCGTAGTTATCCAAGTCGCGCAAGAAGGCTCCCACGTCTTTTTCTAGCAAGTGCTTATGGTGTTTTACCTTGCGAGTTTCCAAGAACTCCCCACGACCTAATGCGGGATTTTCTGCACACCATTTTTTATAAATGCCAAACCTGAAAACGGCTTCTATTTTTTTCAGTGTACGATTAGCCACCTCTATAGCTCCCCTTTCTTGAAGGGTTGCTATTACTTGATCAATATCATGAGTGGTGACTAGGTGTATTTTTTTATCACCAAAGATAGAAAACACATTTATATCTAACGCTTTTAGATTTAGCCGTGCGGTTTCAGGTTTCCAATTACGTTTGGTATTAGGTAGTTTTTTGAAGTTTATCCACTCTATGGTTACCTCTTTAAAGGTTTTCCCTTTGTCCAGTTTTTTAAGTAGGTCTTGTTTTTTATTCTGCTTATCTTGAGCAGGATCAACACCGCCCTGCAATTTCAAATAAGCATCATTGCGTAACTCACGCGCTTTCTTCAATCCTATGGTGGGATATTTCCCTATGGTCAAAGACTTTTCTTTTTTATTAATATGGTATTTGTACCGCCAAGACTTATAACCAGTAGGCGAAATAATCAGATACAAACCATCGCCATCATATAATTTACGTTGCTTCCCTGTTGATTGCGCTTGGTCTACTGCTTTGGCTGTTAGTGACATAGTGGGGTATTCTCTAAAAGTACGAAAAACAATACCCCATATACTACCCCTAAAAAATCGCGGACGTAGGCGAACTTTAACGCACCACGACGAACGGGAAAATAGTACATAAGGCACAAAAAAGCCCGCTACACTGCGGGCTTTGCGACCTTTGGCGAACTGCTACGAACGCTTACGGATTTTTAAAATGGTGCCGATGGACGGAGTCGAACCGTCACTGCTTGCGCAACACGCCCCTCAAGCGTGCGTGTCTACCAATTTCACCACATCGGCATATTTTTTTACTGAAGACTCTCTGCTGGTGTTACAGGCGCTACTGTTTGAGCGGGTACATCAGCAGGCGCTTTGCCTTGTTTAGCTGGCACTACTGCTTGTACAGCTGTTTTTTCTTGACCTACATTAGTGGGTACATCTGAAGGCGCGCTAGGTTCTACTACGGGTGCTGGTCTTACTTCACGTGTTTTTTCTACAGGTACTACGGATTGAGTAGCAGTGAGACCTGTATCTCTATGCGCCACAAGCCAAGCTAATCCTAGCGAATTAGCGAAAAAGACTGCCGCCAATATTGCGGTAGCACGACTTAAAAAACTACCTGAACCACGTGAGCCAAACACTGAGCCTGATGCACCACCACCAAAAGCGGCTCCTGCATCAGCTCCCTTGCCGTGCTGTATCAAAACAAGTCCAATAACGGATAAAGCCACGATTATCTGGACAATAAGTAAGATATTGTAAATCAACATAATTATATTTTTTCTAAGTGTTTAAGGAGCTCTAAAAAGTTAGCCTGCTTTGCAAATCGCTAAGAAATCTTCAGCTTTTAATGATGCGCCACCAATTAAGCCACCATCTATATCAGCCATTCCCAGCAAGTCATTTGCATTGCCTCCATTCATGCTTCCGCCGTATAAAATTTGAACTTTATCAGCTATATCAGCATCCATTTTAGCAATTTTTTCGCGGATAAATTTGTGTACATCTTGTGCTTGCTCAGGTGTTGCTGTCATCCCTGTACCGATTGCCCATACTGGCTCATAGGCGATAACGGCATCTGCTAAAGACGCAACACCTTCCTGATCAAGTACTGCGTCTAGTTGACGGGCC
This sequence comes from Leucothrix mucor, assembly GCA_011322515.1. Classification (GTDB taxonomy): domain Bacteria; phylum Pseudomonadota; class Gammaproteobacteria; order Thiotrichales; family Thiotrichaceae; genus JAGLBW01. Next base: position 4,200 of record DRMS01000459.1, on the reverse strand, counting down.
ACAACTTCTTCTGTAATGCCTTGCTCTCTTTCTTCTAATGATTCGCCAAGACATAAAATAGGTATCATACCTGCATTTCTTGCGGCAGCGTATTTATTTGCAGTATCAGCATCTTGCTCGCCATAAAGACTGCGACGTTCAGAGTGACCAACAATAACGTATTGACAAGAAAAATCGTTCAACATAGCGGCTGAGATTTCGCCTGTGTATGCACCTGCTTCATATTCAGAAATATTCTCAGCACCAAAACCAATATCAGAATCTGCTAACTGCTCTGATACGAGAGGAAGGTAGATATAAGGAGCACAAACAACCGCTTTTGCATTTGCAACCTCTGACATTCCAGCAGAAATGCCGTCTAATAATACTTGAATGCTCTCTTTCGAGCCATTCATTTTCCAGTTTCCAGCAACTAGTGTTTGACGCATAAAATTTACCCCTGATCTGTTGTTATAGAAGAATGATCTAATTAATTTTGTATGATCTTCCCCTTCTTTTGATAGATCTGAATCCACGAGACCTATACCTCGTATTAATGAATCCAGATTAAAGCTTGTAAATCAATCGCGGAAGACTACAGTTTGTCGGCTTAGAATGCAATTTTTTTTACTAGGTTCTATTGATATTTAGTTATATTTTCACTTTTTTAATCGATTCTTTACTTCTCTGCGTTAAAAAATAAACGCATAGCAGAGCTACGCAGTTCTTTTTTAAAACAAAGATTAAGGGAAAAGCGGCAAAAAGGGGAGATAATCATCAAATATCAACAGAGGCTAGTTTTGATAGATTTTTCAGGACAATTCTGACAAATTCCCTTTACCCCCCACTCAATATTAATAAAATTATGACCTCAAACGAACCCAAATCAACTACTGAATACTGGAGACTAGGCGCAACCATCGTTTTTAGCCTTTTGATATTATTATCCTTTATCATCAGTCAGACAATAGCTTTTACACTCTATGCAAGGAACAAATTTGCCGACTATCCCTCAACGGATGAGGTTGCTTATTTTAATTCGCTATTAAGTAATGGCGATGCAATCAGCATGGCTGAAATTCCCGCTGCCATTATTGGCATTATGATGACCTTTGTTTTTATCCTTCTCCACAAGCACCAAAGTATTGAAAATTATCTCCACCTGCATCCTATTGATAGTAAAACCCTGCTCAAATACGCAGGCATCATGATGATCACTATTTTCATGTTGGACATGGTTACTACACTCGTGGATCATCCCACGCCACAAATCATGCAGGATATTTATCATAGCGCCAAACAACCCGTCCTACTCTGGTTTGCTCTTATTATCGCTGCGCCTTTTTTTGAAGAAATATTATTTCGTGGATTTTTATTTGAAGGTTTACGCCATTCATCTCTAGGTTTTATCGGCAGTGCCATCCTCACTTCGGCATTATGGGCTGGCATCCATCTGCAATATGGTCTATATGAGATAGTGATTATCTTTTTCGTTGGCTTGATTTTAGCCTACGCCAAAGCAAAAACTGGCTCACTTTACATTCCTATAACAATGCATTCTTTAATGAATTTTTCCGCCGTGGTGGAAATTGAGCTAAACTTAGGCTAAAAGCATGAGTATTTAAGAGGTTCTCTGAGAACTAGGTTCTGTTGACATTGGGTTATATTTTTACTTTTTAGTCAATTTTTAGCTCTCAGACAGCCTCTTAAATCCACCAAATAAATATAATAGAGAACAATACCAAATGAATTACAGCTTGCTCACGTCCACCATTCCATCGACCATAAAATCTGACTGCCTTGTTGTCGCAATTTTTGCGAATAAACAATTATCCAATGCCGCGATACAACTAGATACAGCAACCGATGGCATGATTAGCAAATTTCTCAGCGTTGCTGACTTTTCAGGTAACTGTGGTCAATCCCACCTACTCTACGCAGATTCAGGCACGCAATGCGCGTGTATTTTACTCATCGGTTGCGGTGAAGAAAATAAATTTAATCAAAAAACAGCCTGTAGCGTTACCAAGCATGCGAGCAAAGAAATCGCTAAAACATCCGCTAAACATGCCACTACTTTCTTATTAGATACCTTGTCAGAACGCATTATTTGCGAGCAATCAATGCGTCAAAGCGTGCTGACTTTTGCTGATAGCGTGTATCGGTTTGACAAATATAAAAGCAAGAAGAAAGGTACCTCCAAGGTAAAGCACATCTGCATAGCATTTACTACCGAGCCCCCCTGCGATGTCACCAAGATGCTAGAACAAGGCAAAGCAATCGCTAAAGGGATGCGCTTATCACGCGACCTTGCTAACCAGCCAAGCAATGTTTGCACCCCCACTTTTATCGCCGAAACCGCGCAATCACTTGGTCGCCAATACGACTCCGTCAATGTCGATATTCTAGAAGAACACGATATGGAAGCACTTGGGATGGGATCATTCCTTTCCGTCAGCAAAGGTAGTACACAGCCAGGAAAAATGGTGATTATGCACTACAACGGCGCAGACACATCAAAGCGCCCAATTGCTCTAGTCGGCAAAGGTGTCACTTTTGACACAGGTGGCATATCACTCAAACCTGGCGCCAATATGGATGAAATGAAATTCGATATGTGCGGAGCCGCTAGCGTCATGGGTGCATTCAACGCCTGCGTAGAAATGAAACTTCCCATTAATGTTGTCGCTGTCCTTGCCGCCGCAGAAAACATGCCCAGTAGCCAAGCCACCAAACCTGGCGATATCGTCACTTCCATGTCAGGCAAAACCATTGAAGTACTTAACACTGACGCAGAAGGAAGACTGGTTCTTTGTGATGCGCTCACCTATGTTGGTCGTTATGACCCCGAAGTTGTTATCGACACCGCCACATTAACAGGCGCTTGTATCGTTGCGCTAGGGCATCATATTTGTGCACTCCTCTCCAATAATGACGAACTTGCCAGAGAGTTAATGGATGCAGGCAATGACATTAACGACCGAACATGGCAACTACCAATGACCGAGGATTACACCAAGCAGTTGAAGAGCGCTTTTGCAGACTTAGGCAATATCGGTGGCGCATCCGCAGGAACCATTACCGCCGCCTGTTTTTTAAGTAAATTTACCGAAGAATACCAATGGGCGCATATCGACATCGCAGGAACTGCATGGAAAGGAAAAGACGCAACAGGTCGCCCTGTACCGCTACTCTCACAATACCTTATTAACAAGGCATACTCCTAAATTTATGACCGAAATCAACTTCTACGCGGGTAAAAACAACACGCTACGCGGCAGACTATTATTAGCCTGTCGCTTAGTAGATAAAGCACGCCAACACGACCTGCATGTTCACATCCACACCGATGGCTACAACACCACCAAGCAAATGGATGAAATGCTCTGGACATGGGATGAAACCAGCTTTATCCCGCATATTAGTGATATTTCAATCGAGCTGAATGAGGCAATAAAAGAACCCGTCACCATCAGTAGCAACTACCAGCCAACGAATCACTGTGACTACCTAATAAACCTTTCAAATCAATGCCCTGAGTTTTTTTCACGCTACCTAAAAATGGCTGAAATCATCGATCAAACTGAAACAATATTAACCGCTGGTCGTGAACGTTACTCATTTTATAAAAACAGGGGCTATACTCTAAATTACTATCAGCTATAGAGTAGTTTACCCCCAATTATGTCTAGCCCCGATAACAACATATTAATACCCGTCGTCTCTGATCTCATTATTCCTGGTGACCCTCTTTTAAAGAAAGAAGCCTATGAAAAACTCTCTGACGAATCAGCCTATGCGGATAATCTCAACCTACGCATCAATGAATTAGAAGATGCAATAGGTCAAAACGATGCCACATCCCTCAGCCGCGCCTATGCCATTCGTGAAGAAGCCAGTCGCAAAACCACAAAGACTGATTATGCTAAGATTGAAGCGGATGATCAGAAAAAAGAAAAAGATTCTTAAGGAACGAGCATGGAATAACGTCCCAAAGTTCTAACACAGAATTTTTATTTCAGATTAGATGAACTCGTGAGGTGCATAGTCACTCTACGCAACGAATGAGATCATTCAAGCTGGGATAAAAAAGCAAGTTAGAGATCGGGAAGCTCTTTCGTGCTTGTTCCTAAGTTACTGAGAGCGCCTTTGTGTCCGTAAACAACCCCTTTCAAGATAATATTTTGTACTAAAATATAGTTATTTAGCAGATAAATATGT
>DRMS01000458.1 GCA_011322515.1 Leucothrix mucor | reverse complement strand
TATTGATAAATAAGTGATTATTAAGAGCAGTCTAAGCACTTATAAAATATTACTTATAAAACAACAGTTTATAGCACAGTTGGCTAATAATTAACTCCTTTAGAATCAACAGCTTACACCATGAGCGGGGATTGCTGCCTATTTCTAGTTATCCTAAATCATAAAAGTTAATGTAACTTTATGATATAAAAGTATTTATCTATGATAAGAGTCACCAACAGAATCCGTTATAAACAGTCTTTTTCTTATTGCTAACCCAGCTCTCTATAAATGCCTAAACGCACCCAGTCCTGCATAATTTGCTTTTGTACCTAGCGCTTCTTCAATACGAATTAATTGATTGTATTTAGCAATACGATCTGAGCGAGATAAGGAGCCTGTTTTAATTTGCCCTGCATTCGTGGCAACGGCTAAATCAGCAATGGTGACATCTTCGGTTTCGCCTGAGCGATGTGAGATAACGGCGCTATAATTAGCATCATGTGCCATTTGAATTGCTTCTAAGGTCTCGGTTAAGGTGCCGATCTGATTAAATTTAATTAAAATAGAGTTGGCGATATGTTTATCAATGCCTTCTTTAAAGATATTAGTGTTGGTTACAAATAAATCATCCCCTACTAATTGGACGCTTTTACCTAAACGCTGGGTTAGAACATCCCAACCTGCCCAATCTGCTTCATCTAAACCATCTTCAATGGTCAAAATCGGATACTGATCCACCCATGCGGCTAAGTAATCAACCATTCCTGCGGCATCAAAGGTTTTACCCTCAGAGGCTAGAATATACTTTCCATCTTTGCAGTATTCAGATGCGGCACAATCTAGACCTAAATAAATATCTTTTCCTGCGCTAAAGCCCGCATTGTCAATTGCTTCTAAAATCACTTCAATGGCGGCTTCATTGGAGGATAAATCAGGTGCAAACCCACCTTCATCACCCACCGCTGTATTTAAGCCTTGCTTACTTAGCACTGATTTCAAACTATGAAACACTTCTGTGCCATAGCGAATTGCTTCTGAAATACTGCCCGCACCCACAGGAAGAATCATAAACTCCTGCATATCAACACTATTATCTGCGTGCTCGCCCCCATTGATAATATTCATCATTGGGACGGGTAAGGTGTAATGATCCCCCGTGCTTAAATAATCATATAATGGTTTACCCGCATCATTTGCAGCGGCGTGAGCGGTTGCTAAAGAAACAGCGAGTAGTGCATTAGCTCCCAAACGTGCTTTATTATGCGTGCCATCCAGATCAATCATTTTCTGATCAATCGCTTTTTGATCGCTAGCATCCATGCCAATAACCGCTTTAGCAATTTCAGTATTGACATTTTCAACGGCCTTTTGTACGCCTTTTCCGCCAAAGCGTGAGGAGTCACCATCACGTAACTCAATCGCCTCGCGCGCCCCTGTTGAAGCCCCTGAGGGTACGATTGCGCGCCCCATAACGCCATTTTCTAGCATAACATCTGCTTCTACGGTTGGATTCCCTCTAGAATCAATAACTTGACGTGCGTGTATACTTTTAATCTCAGACATTTTATCTGTTTTCCCGTTTATCTTAATAATATTTAAAATTTTTTATTAATCCAATGCCTTCGCAAATTCAATAAAAGCATCTCACCATGAAGTACATGAAGGAACTGAAGAAAAACAATAAGTTACTCATCTATTGTGATTTGTAGTAATAATATAATTTATTGATTATAAAAAACTTCATGTTCTTCATGGTGATATATTATTTTTGAATTGGTGAAGGCATTGTTAATACCTATAGTGTATCTTCTAGATACGCTTGTGACTTGACGACTTGATCAAGTTCTAACAAAGTTGTTAATAATTCTTCCATACGATCTAATGGCCATGAATTTGGACCATCGCTTAATGCTTCATCAGGTTTTGGATGTGATTCCATAAAAATCCCCGCAATGCCTACCGCCATTGCAGCACGCGCTAAGACGGGTACATGCTGGCGCTCGCCACCTGAGCAATTCCCCTG
>DRMS01000457.1 GCA_011322515.1 Leucothrix mucor | reverse complement strand
TATTTATTTATCGATGAAATAGATAATGGCATTCACTTCTCTATACTTGATACGATATGGAAAACTATTCTAACCCTGTCTAAAGAACTTAATGTTCAGGTTTTTGCTACTACCCATTCAAAAGAATGCATTGAGTCTTTTAATCATGCTCAATTAAAGATTAGCAATACGCCTTCCTCTTATTTTGAAATGGTAAGAGGATCTAAAACAGGTAAGCTTTCTATGCGAGCTTTAGATTCTGATCAATTAGATTACGAATTAAAACATCAAGGACGTTATCGCGGTGAGTAATTTATTAATTGTAGAAAGTGAAAATGATAAATTTTTTATTGAGGCGCTAATCACGCATCTTAATATTGATTTACAGATAGATACTCCTATTTGTTCTATTGATGAATATGATTGTATCGGTGGAATGGGGAAATTGGCTAATCGCTTAGAAATTTTAAAGGGTAGAATAGTTGAGCGAGAAGAAGATATAAGCAAGGCTGGAATTATCTTTGATGCTGATAATGTAGGCATTGAAACCAGAGAGCAGCAAATTAAAGAAAAAATAAACACTGTGTTTGGAGACAATCCTCCTATCCAGTTTTCTATTTTTATTATGAATATTGACGGTAAAGGCGAACTAGAAACCTTACTAAAAGCCATCAAATCAAATGACTCGATTATTGCCGATTGCCTTGACGCATGGCAACAATGCATCCCTAAAGAAAAGCAACTCAAAGCAAAAGACTTTGATAAACAATGGATACAAATCTATCAGCGCTATGACTGTTGCAATAAAAAAGAAAAAAAGCAAGCAGAGCGAAAATGCAATAACGAAATCTCACTAAAAGAAAAACAAATCTATAATTTTGATGCTGATATTCCAGAACTAAATGCACTCAAAGACTTTCTACACAATCTATAAAAATACAGGGGAAATAAATGATTATCGTAACAGGCGGCGCGGGTTTTATTGGTAGCAATATCGTTAAAGCATTAAATAATCGGGGTGAAACGGATATTTTAATTGTTGATAATTTAGTTGATGGTAAAAAAATGCTAAATATTAATGATCTTGATATTGCTGATTATATGAATAAAGAGGCGTTTATTGCCCGCATTAAAAAAGATGAGGATTTTGGCGGTAAGGTTCAAGCTATTTTCCATGAGGGTGCTTGTTCTGCAACGACGGAATGGGATGGTAAGTTTATTATGGATAATAATTATGATTACACCAAATCCCTATTACACTGGTGCGCTAAGCATAATGCACAGTATCTTTATGCCTCATCGGCTTCCGTTTATGGCGCTGGATTAGTGTTTAAAGAAGAACGCCAAAATGAGCTACCGATTAATATGTACGCTTATTCCAAATTTCAGTTTGATCAGGTGGTGCGCCGCTTTATGCCTGAGGCTAACAATCAAATTGTTGGTTTTCGTTATTTTAATGTTTATGGCCCCCGCGAGCAGCATAAGGGAACGATGTCGAGTACTGCCTTTCATTTTCATCATCAAATCAGTACCACAGGCGTTGCCAAACTTTTTTCGGGTATTGATGGCTATGAAAATGGTGAGCAACGACGCGACTTTGTTTATATTGATGATGTGGTGGATGTTAATTTATGGTTTTTAGATCACCCAGAACAATCAGGTATTTTTAACCTTGGTACAGGTTCGTCGCAATCCTTTAATGAAATGGCAAAGGCAGTGATTAAATGGCATGGCAAGGGGGAAATTGAGTACATTCCCTTTCCTGATCACCTAAAAGGTGCTTATCAAAGCTTTACAGAAGCGGATATTAGCCAGTTACGTGAGGCAGGTTATACGGGTGAATTTAAAAATGTAGAGGAAGGGGTTAGGTGCTATTTGGATTGGATGACTAAAGATTAAATATAATCAAGCGCTAAGCCAATAAATACAACCATACCCAACCAATGATTATTTAAAAAGGCTTTAAAACAGGCGGGCGGTTGACGGTCTTTGATTAGCTGTTGCTGGTAGATAAACAATCCTGTTGCGCCAGCAATACCTAGATAATAAAGCCACCCGCGTGAGGCAAGATAGCCAATAGTAATCAGCAAAATAATCGTTAATGCCTGCAATAGTCCCACGATTAATTTATCTTTATCTGCAAATAAAATAGCACTTGATTTCATGCCAAGTTTTAAATCATCGTCCCGATCAACCATGCCATACATTGTATCGTAAGCGGTTGTCCATAACATGGTTGCACTATAAATAAGCCATGCAATCAAGGGCGGTGTTTCACCCGTTATTGCCGTAAATGCCATTGGCACTGCCCATGCAAAGGCAGCACCTAAATGCACTTGTGGTAGGGAGTGATAGCGTTTCATAAAGGGGTAGCTTGCAGCAAGTAACAAGGCGACGCTAGAGAGTAAGATAGTGGCAAGATTTAATTGCAGTACCAATATAAAGGCAACGAGAGCCAGTACAGCAAATACCATTAATGCTTCTTTGGCGGTTATTTTTCCTGTGGCTAAGGGACGATCTTTGGTACGTTTA
>DRMS01000456.1 GCA_011322515.1 Leucothrix mucor | reverse complement strand
TTTAGGAACGTGCATGAAACAACTTCCCGATCTCTAACTTGCCTTTTTATCCCAGCTTGGATGATCTCATTCGTTGCGTAGAGTAACTATGCGCCTCATGAGTTCATCCAATCTGAAATAAAAATTCTGCGTTAGAACTTCGGGAAGTTATTCCATGCATGTTCCTTAGCTTAGCAATGCAAATACTTTATCCGCTACCTCAACCGTTTGCTGCAAATCTTCCTTTGTATGCGCACTTGACACAAAACCTGTCTCATAAGCAGAAGGTGCAAAGTTCACACCCGCATCCAGCATAGCGTGAAAGAAGTTATTGAAGCGTTCAATATTGCACTGGGTTACTTCTGCAAAGCTCTTTATATCTTTATTATCAGAGAAGAATAGACCAAACATCGCTCCCGCCTGATGACTGCTAAGTGCAATATTGTTTTTACTAGCAGCAGATGTCATATTGTCTACAAATTTTGTGGTTTTTGCGATTAAATCCTCATAGAACCCCTCTCTTGAGATAATTTCTAGCGTTTTCAAGCCTGCAGCCATTGCAATAGGATTACCCGATAGAGTACCCGCCTGATAAACGGAGCCAACAGGAGAGAGTGCTTGCATAATATCTTTGCGTCCACCAAAAGCACCGACAGGCATACCACCTCCAATGATTTTTCCTAGCGTTGTCAGGTCAGGTTTCACATTATAAACGGATTGCGCTCCTCCTAGTGCAACACGGAATCCAGTCATGACTTCATCAAAGATTAGCAATGTGCCATAGTGATCGCAGACTTTACGTAGTGTTTCTAAAAACCCTGCAACAGGTGGGATGCAATTCATATTACCTGCAACAGGTTCAACAATAATACAAGCAATGCTATCACCCATCTTTTCAAATAGTGCTTCAACCTGTTCGCTCTCATTATAATCAAGTGTCAACGTGTGTTTTGCTAAGTCTGCGGGGACGCCAGGAGAGTTTGGCTCACCAAAAGTCAATGCGCCCGAACCTGCTTTCACTAACAAGGAATCGCCATGACCGTGATAGCCGCCTTCAAATTTGACGATATTATCGCGCCCCGTAAAGCCTCGTGCTAAGCGAATCGCTGACATGGTCGCCTCAGTACCCGAACTGACCATACGCACCATTTCAATGGATGGCATTAGTGTTTGAATACGCTCAGCCATAGTGATTTCAACTTCAGTTGGCGCGCCGTAGCTTAACCCTTTAGTTGCTGCCTGCTGTACCACTTCGATAACTTCTGGGTTGGCATGACCGACTATCATGGGACCAAAGGAGCCAACATAATCAATATAGCGTTTACCATCAACATCATAAAGATAAGCGCCTTCAGCTCTTTCTATAAACAACGGAGCTCCACCGACACTTTTAAATGCCCGTACAGGGGAGTTCACGCCTCCTGGAATGGTTTCTTGTGCCTTTAAAAATAACTCTTGAGATTTGCTCACAAATTTACTTCCTTGGTTTTTATATTGTCCTTAGTATGCGCTTCAGGCTTGTTGTGCGCGGTACTTTTATTGTCATCTTTTTCTTGATCGGTATCTTCACCAGCAGGGCTAGTAAATTTATCATTTAGGTCTTGAATAAACATTTCGATATCATGGCGAACGGCATTCAACTTATTGATGGTTCCTCGACCCCAGCATGCTGGCTTATCAAAGAAAATACTGCGGTATATTTTGGTACTTTTCAAAAATGCCTGCCGAATATTACCTGCTGGAGAATCTACCTCCAAAGAACCAGCAATACTATTAGCAACTTTACCACGAATAAAAAAGTGCAATCCTAATAGTACTATGGCAAAGACAATAGCGGCAGTAAGGAGTGAATTGGGTGAAGGGATCGCTGAGAAATCCCACAAACCTAGTTCGTGACTACCAATAGTAGTAGCTCCTAACAACAAGGTAGCAATGATGGCATCAATCCATAGCACACGCTTGCGCCATGACTGCTTAGCCTGCGTAATCTGTGGTATCGCTTGTTGCTCAATCTGATTAGCGAGCGACTCTAAAGCTCCTGTAATACGATAAACACGATCAGTATCCACAGCCTCTATGCGTTTCATTATTTTTTCATAATCAGTCTCACGCTTTGCAACATAACGCTCCCAGACACTTTTATCTTCTACAGGAACTGCCAATTCTTCATTATACATCACATAAAAACGGCCTGAGACAAGACCTGTCTGTATCAGTGATTTTTGCCATGACGCTACAATCTGCTCAAGATTATCATCCCTTGCTGAGGTGTCAATTTGATTAAGAATAAACAGGAATTTACCACTATCATTGCGTCGTTGCGCCCCACGAACTAAATGCTCCAAGGTATCCTGCATTGCACCTGGTTCAGGATGCCTGGCATCAAACAACACCAGTACCAAGTCAGATAAGTCAATAATATGATCCGTAATTTTCAATATGGATTTACGTTGTTCATCCGCGTCAAATCCAGGAGAGTCAATCAGAATTTTACCACGCACTTTTTCACTGGGGGTTGCCTTCATTTGCAGGTAGTTATCTATCTTGGCACCTTCACCCTCAGTGACGTCTTCTATTTCTTGACTGATTTTATAAAAAGGAAAACGCGGATCACCATCTAGCGCTAAGCCTGGAAGGGTTCGAACTTTATTATCAGCACTATAGGCAACGACAGTAAAACGATCATCAACAGCCTGATTCCCTGTTTCTTGAAGATCAAGACCAAGATAAGTATTAATAAAACTCGATTTTCCTGCTGAAAATGTTCCCAAAACTGAAATTAATGGCCACCATGAAATTTGTGTCGCATAGGATTCACTGATCTTTAGCAAACCAATTTTTTGCGCTATTTTATCCAGATTACGGTAGCAATCAACAACAGAGACAAGGACAGGGTTTTCACGTTTCAAATGCTCTTGTAAACGATCTAGACGGTTAGTCATTTTTTTATCTGGCGTCATTTTAAAATGTCCTTTAGTAATATTTTAAACATTATTTTGAAATAAACAGAATCACCTAGGAGGCTGTTCGAGAATTACTGTGATTAATTTTACATACTACATTACACTATACTTGTAAAATTACAGCTACAAGATGTAGAAAAAAGCATGGAAAGTCTTTAATTGTCAGATAGCTTTCTAGGTATCAATACAACAAATCGGCTACCAGTTTAAGACTGAGGCAACCCCAACGCGCTATCACAGCAAGTTGCAATACTTGTCAGGTTTAAGTAGATGATCATAAATATTCTAACATTTGCTTGTCTATTTTCCGATCTTCTACGTTATTGCTATGGTCACATAGCTCACTATGCTCGCCTACACAATGCCTTGAATATCGAAAAACATCCTGTGCAAATTTGTTAAACTATTTATGGTCACCTACTTACGTTTTTTGACAAGCAAAAAATCTAACCCTATCTACAATTCGGCTACCAGTTTAAGGCGGGACAGTTCATGTTTCAGCTATTCACCCGCACCCTTCGACAAGCTCAGGAAGCGGTGTCCTGAGGCTACCGAAGGGCTAGCTCCCTGAGCTTATCGAAGGGTGCGGGTTGTTTGCTATGACTTTACTTGTCCCGCCTTAAGTTGGTAGCCTACAATTCTACATAGAGACACGCCCGTACATACTTTAAGTGTCAATTATAGAAAATTGTGAATTATTATATATTTTTAGCGGGATAGGGCAAAGCGTTGGGAACGATAGGTAAGCTATATTGAGTATTATAGTTTACTTTTTTTCCACCAATATTTGGCAAAGTTCCTAGGGAACTTTGACCATTGCCTTTAAGGGCTGGAACAACAGGAAGTAAAGGCAAGGGAAGAATTTTCGGTATTGGATTATTTTGTAGTCTAGGCGCAGGATAATAGGAGGGTGGTAGCGGAGCGAGAGACCCAGGGAAGGGACCCGTACTATTATTTTTCCATGGTAGGAATTTATTCATCATGCTTAGCGGGGTCGAAATATTCTGATTGAGACTCCACATATCACGTTGCATATTATTGGTTGAAGCTGCCATATCGTAGGTTGCAGCCTTCATGCCCCCAATACTATCAACCATCGTTTTGGTATTGCTACTCATATCACCAATATCGCCTGACATTCCTCTGATTGTTGAGGTCAAAGTACCTACATCGCCATTCATATCTTTCATCGTATCAGATATTGATACCATATTTCTATCAACTGAATCAGCCATTTTTGACATCGTACCTGCCATATTATTGACATCAGATGCTAATGATTGAATTAAATAGAAGCCGTAGCTTGCCAAAATAATAAAGGCCAATATCGCAGGATAAACGATAAGACGCATATGCTTATCACTCCCTTCTGATTTTTTCTCAAACGTCCTCAGTTCCAGCTGTAAATCCTTTACATAATCATTATTTAAATCGCTACTCTGCGGCATTTTATCACCTATCCCCGTTATCTATCTATTTCAAACCCTGTAGTGTCTTTTTTATTTCTGCCGCTTTCTCTGGATGAAATAATTCAATAGAACTAATCATATTTTCAACACGTTCTGCATGACCATTCTTAATCATTGAAAGTGCTATTTCAGCATAAAGAGCTGTCGCTTTTTTAGGAAAACCTTGTTTCCAATAGACATTGCCTAACTCACCTTTGTATTCAACTACTGTAGGTTCACTCTGAATTAACTGCTTATAAATAGCTGTTGCTTCATCTAGCCCATTATTCCAATATGCTTCTCTTGCCATTAGCAGTAAATCATCAGTAGATTGACTATTCAAACCCTGCATTGATAGCGCTTGTTGAGCACCTTTTACCGTTGCATCAGAAGCAGAAGGAGAAAGTAAATCACTGGTTGCAGATTGTGCTGAAATAGCGGCAACTTTAGTCTGTGCTTCATGAGAGACTACATTAGCTTGCTTAGTTGCACCTGTCTGAGTGGTTGCACTCTCTGTTTGTGTTGTTGTATCTGCTTTTTCGCCTGCCACATGCTCATGTCCAGCAGTTTTTGTCGCTGTGGTTTGCGCCTGTTCGGTAGAAACATCACCCGCACCATGCTTCTTACTCTCCCCACTCATATTTAGCAATAAAGCAATTATGGCTAGCGCCCAAATAGACATTATTGGATGACCTACAAACCATCGAACTATATACATTATTGTATCTCCTCAATGGGGCATTGTTATCAATCTTCTTAAAACAGATGACCCAGTATAATTTTATAAATATTACTATCAGTGTATTTCAGGGGGCAAAGCTTAGGAACGGTTCCTTAATACAATATTCCCCCTAAAGCCTCGACTTCCTGCGATGCCTTTGACATTTTATCCATCTCAAAGACAGCTAAACCCTCACTAAATGAGCGGCGATAGGCAGTTCGCTGATACAGCTTTTCATCCAGCATTTTAATATCATCCAAAGTAGATAAGGCTTCAAATGCCTCATCCGTTTCACGAACCGCGATATGTGTATCAGCACGATTTATAAAACCAAGCATTTCTGGCATCTTAGCGCCACGAATATCTTTAACCATACCAATAAACCGCTGTGTCGACCAAACATCAGCCTGACTCGGCGCAATGGGTATAATGACTCGATCAGCCTTTTCAATTGCTTGCCGCATAGCATCCATATCCGACATTCCAATATCAACTAACACCTCGGTTTCCTTGGCTTCTTTAAGCAAATCTTCTAGCCTGTTTTTTGGCACAATAGTTGGCTGATGACCATCTTCGGCTCTAATTTCTAACGCATCAGTCAAGGTTGCCTGAGGATCAAAATCATAAACAGCAACGAGTACATTGCGATTAGTCGCAACCCATAAAGACAAATTAAAGGCAACCGTACTTTTACCTGTACCACCTTTTAAATTTCCAATGACGGATATCATTTCTATTTCCTATTTCGGCGCAATAATCTCCACTTTAGCTGGAGCTTTCGCAGGTGCTTGTTGCTGCGAAGCTGGCTTTAGTGGCTGTTGCTGCATATTTCTTTGAGGCTGCATGCCAAAAGATGGGGTTTGATAACCATTAGGCATAGGTATTGGAGGTCTCCCCATATTCATCGGATAAACGGGAACCATAATAACACGCTGTCCATTAAGCATTTGTGGTGGTGGCATCATCATGCCCTGCGGAAACATACCCTGAGGCATCACCATCTGAGGCATTACGGGCTGTTGCAAGGCAATAGGTTGATTTTTAGCGGGGTCATTGACCCTAGCTTGAGGTATTCCCTTTGGTTTGGGAAGATGACCTTCAGTATTTAAAGGTTTTGGTGCTACTGGTGTTTTTATCCCTACAGCTTCTGGCTTACTAGGCGCTTGCATTTCTGCTGGTGCATCAGGAGCCTTTAGCTGTCTGATTATTGGTTGCTCAGGAACGTTTACAACAGCTGTTTTATCTTCTGTTGCGCCAGCTACTTGCGCAGCGGTTACTGCACCAATTGCCAAAGCTGGGGCTATTGCTGCCTTAGATTTATCCGTGGCATGCTTTAGTACTTGCAGTGTTTTAGACTTGATTGGCGGTGCTGATGCATCTGCTTTTGCTTTCAGTGGCTTTTTGCCCTCAGTTGCCACGTCTATTTTCCCATAAGTAACTTTTGGAGCCTGAGGAGCACTATGTCCTACCTCTGGTGTCGCTGGAACTTTCATTTCTGCTTTATTCTCAGCAACGGCTTCACTAGCAATAGCAGGTGCAGTAGGAGCTTTTGGTGCGGCTAGTGCATCAGGCATCGTTGGCGCAGCAGGCTTTTTTATCATAGCTGAACCAGTAGTTTTACTTTGCTTTTTTTCAGCAAAAGGTCCAGGAGGAGGTGGTGGGTAGCTAGCTTCTGTCGCTACCTCTGTTTTCTTTTCACCTTGTGCTTTATTAGCCATTCCTGCGTCTTGTTTCTGTACTACTTTTTCAGCCTGTGACGTTCCTTTTTTTTCTGATTTAGCTTCAGTAGCGTTAGACGAAGCGGCAACGACAATTGCCGCACCTGTTGCTGTCACGGCACCTTTTGCAAGCGATGTGGGAGTTGAATCTGTACTCTTTGCAACCGTATCACTTGCTTGCTTGACAATGCCTGTAGCGGTAGCAGTGTTAGTTTGCTGATCAGCCCCTGCTAGGGCGTTCTGACCAGCTTTTACTACTGTCTCATCGACTTCATTTGTCTTGGTACTTGTTTTTTTTTCAGACATCATTATTGCGGCTGATGCCACGGCTGTTGCAATAGCAACCGTTAAGACCCCTTTATACATGTTGTTCATGTTCTATCCTTTCTTAGCAAATAATTTAAATTCAGTTAGTCACTCTTAAATCCTTATTATCAGAGTTTCTTTTTAAGGCGAATTCCACGACGCTTTTTAGGTGCTTTTTTTGATGATACGTTATCATCGTCTGTTTTATCAGCAACATCTGTTTTTTTCTTAGTCGTAGCTTTCTCAGCTTTCTCAGCTTTCTCAGCTTTCTCAGCTTTCTCAGCTTTCTCAGCTTTCTCAGCTTTCTCAGCTTTCTCAGCTTTCTCAGCTTTCTCAGCTTTCTCAGTTTCCTGATTAGAGTCAGTCTGTTTTTCTTCCTCTATTTTACTATTTTTACCGCCTGACCCACTAGGGTTATCTTTATTATTCATTACTACTGCTTGGTCTTTTTTATTAACAAACAAACCTCTAATGAATTTAAATAAAGCGATAACAAGCTGAATAATAAAACCTGCGAAAGTAATAATCGCCATTCCAAGCATCATCAAAGCAGAAACAATCTTCATGCCTATACTTGGTTTATTTGATTGTTGCTTAGTATCTTGAGCATCCAATAACTTACTCGCACCATTGCAACTATTACCATCGTCCGACTCTGGATCAGCAGCGCATAAAGCACTACTAGCACTTACGCATCCTAAGGGAATAATAAGCAACGTCAATAAAGTAGCAACCAATCCACCAGCAATCAGTGATACAGCCATCCCTTCAAAGATAGGGTCAGATAAAATAAAGATTGAACCACCAACCAATGCAAATGCAGTGATCATAATAGGCCGTGTGCGTGTTTCACAAGCATAGATAACGGCATCTAAAACAGGCTTACCTTCTGCCACCTGTTCTCTGGAGAAATCCACCAGCAAAATAGAGTTTCGCACCACGATACCTGCTAAGGCGATAAAACCTATCATTGAGGTTGCTGAAAAATCAGCGCCCCATATCCAATGACCAGGAACAATACCAATCAGAGTCAATGGAATAGGTGCAATAATAATGGCAGGCAGTATAAAGTTACCAAACTGTCCCACAATCAACATATAGATCAGAATAATAGCAGCACCAAATGCGATCCCCATATCACGAAAGGTTTCATAGGTAACAGTCCATTCACCGCCCCACTCAAAGGCACTTTTATTGCTTTTATCAGGCGCTCCAAGCCACTCTCCTGATAATGTAACACCATCGGGAGTAATGTAATCTTCAAGCAGTTTACCAATTTCCATCATACCATAGACAGGTGCTGCAAATTTACCAACGCCTTCTGCTGTAACAAACTCCACTGGACGTAGATCTTTGTGATAAATGGGCTTGTCTTGTATTTCTTTCTCAAAATGCCCCAACTCCGATAGTGGTACCGACACTCCACGATTATTGCTAACAGGAAGTTGCATTAAGCGATTAATTTGCGAACGCACAGCTAAGGGAACCTGTAATACGATCTTGGTTGGTTCAATCAAGGCATTTTTTCTAATATCACCTAAAACATAGCCACCCATTGCCATTTCTAGCGCACGGTTTACATCTTCAACTGAAATGCCATTTAATTGCGCTTTATTGGCATCCACCTTGAATCGCAATAAGTCATGATCTGCTTCCAACATATTATCAACATCAGTCACATTTTCTGCTTTTTCAAATATTGTTGTCATATCTTTAGCAACTTGTCGTCTAATCTCTGCATCTGGCCCATAAATTTCGGCAACAACCGTCTGCAATACAGGCGGTCCTGGTGGCATTTCAACAACTTGAATTTTTGCTTCTGACTTTAAATCTTTTAATAGCTTTACCAGCATTCCCCTTGCTTTAGTCGCTATCTCATGACTGGTTCTGTCACGATCTGGCATATCTTTTAGTTCAACCTGTATATCGGCCTGCCAAGGAGACTTGCGTAAATAATAATGACGCACAAAGCCATTAAAATTAAAGGGAGAAGCGGTACCAATATAAGTCTGTAACTTGGTAATCTCAGGAATTTTTTCTAGCTCGATTGCCAATAGATTAGTGATATTTGCTGTAATAGGAAAAGCCGTTCCTTCTGGCATATTAATAACCACATTGAATTCTGGCTTATTATCCAATGGCAACATTTTAACGCGCACATCTTTAGTATAAAATAATGATATACAAAGAAAGAAGACCACCACAAGAGCAATTAAAAAGGTATAACCCTTTTTGGTATCTCTGATCATGGGGATAATAATGCCACGGAAAAATTTTTCCATATAAGCAGCTTGTTTATGCTCTTTCTCTGCTGCTTTATGCAACTCACTTAGTTTTGGTCTTAATTTATAGGTTAACCAAGGCGTAAAGGCAAACGCTGCAAAGAGTGAGATCAGCATCGCTGCCGAGCCTAATTTGGGAATGGGTGACATATAAGGCCCCATCATCCCTGAAACAAACATCATTGGCAATAAGGCCGCAATGACTGTAAAGGTTGCCAAGATAGTAGGATTACCCACTTCTCGTACCGCATCGATAGCAACATCAACACTGGTTGTATCAGACAATAACCAACGTCGATAAATATTTTCCACTACCACGATGGCATCATCAACCAAAATTCCAATAGAAAATATCAAGGCAAATAAACTAACCCGATCAATCGTCAACCCCATTAACCAAGCAACAAAAACAGTTGATGCAATAATGACAGGTATAATTGCCAATACCACCACACCTGCGCGCCAGCCTAATGCGAGCCAAATTAAGAGTGTGACAATGACGGTTACTTTGATTAGTTTCGCCAATAAGGTATTTACTTTGGCGCGAGCGGATGCACCATAATCACGGGTAATTTCAACATGAATATTATCAGGAATAGTACGTCCTTTTAAATAGTCAAGCCGCTCAATAATACTATCTGCAACCGCAATACCATTACTGCCATGTTTTTTAGCAATGGCTAAGGTAACAGCTGCGGCACCTGACGCCTTCTCAAACGGCTCTGTATCATTGCCATTTTCGTTCTTTTCAGTATAGCGATAAGCAGATCCTGTATAGAAACCTACCATGCGGGTTGATTCACTGGGGCCTTCTATTACTTTTGCAACATCGCGGATATAAACAGGGCGACCTTCAACAACCGCAACCATTAAACGATTCACCTCCTGCGCCGAGGTTAAAAAAGAACCTGTTACAATTTTAAAGGTTTTATTATTAGGCTCTACATCGCCTGCGGTGCGCTCAGAGTTTGCGGAACGCACTGCATTGGCAACCTGCTCAATAGAAACCCCATAGGTCGCCAAACGTTCGGGCATAATTTCAACCCGAATTTCTTCTTCGCGTCCATCGACAATATAACTCTGACTGGTATTTTCGATAGCTCGCATATCCTGCAAAACATCTAGACCAACTAAGCGCAGGGTGGAGTCATCAATTTCATTCGACCATAGCGTGATACTGACAACAGGCACATCATCCACACCTTTTGGCTTAACCAAAGGTTGTGATGCACCGCGTGGCAATAGATCTATATTAGAAGATATTTTGTCATACAGTTTAACCAGTGACGACTCCATGTCTTCGCCAACAATAAACTGCACAGTCACCATAGCTTGCTCATGCATAGAAGCAGAATAAACATGATCAACGCCCGTCATTTCTGTCAAGATGCCTTCTAATGGACGCGCAATTAACGATTCAACTTCTGTTGCCGATGCGCCTGGATACTGGACAAAAATATCAGCCATTGGGACAGAAACCTGTGGATCTTCCTGCCTCGGAGTAATCATCAACCCAAGAATACCAATCGCTAAAAAGGCAAGCAGGAGGAGGGGGGATAAGGGAGAGGTGATAAAAGCTTTTGCTGTTTTGCCTGCTATTCCTAGATTTTTTTTATTGGCTTCTAGTTTTTCTTGACTGTATTGATTTTGGGACTGTTCACTCATGAGATTTTCTGCATTTGGTATTGGTAGTTGTTAGCAAAGAAAGTTACTAGTCTAGCGCTAAACTTTGTTGAGATTTGATGACTATCTCCTCTTTTCGCCGATTTTTCCTTCTCTCTACCTTAAAAAATAATCACGTAGCCTTGTTGTGTGGTTGTATGGTTGTTTTTTCTTTGATATAGAAACAAAGAAGCGACTAAAAAGTGAAAATACAACCAAATATCAACAGAACCTAGTGATGGCTTTCTTAACTTAATTTGCCTGATTGGCAACACTTGTTTTTGGCATCCAGCCAGACAGCGCTCCAGGAGGAGGATTATCAACTACTTTTTCACCAACCTTAACACCTGTTATTACTTGTACAGTATTATTACCCTGATCAACCCCAAGACGTAGTAAACGTAATTTTGTAATATTCTTTGCTTCATCTAAGACCAGCACGCTAGGTAAACTACGCCCTTTAATTAATGCCGTTTTTGGAATAGTCATAATTGATTTTTCCAGACCGCCTGCATCGGGTAAAAATAACTCTGCATACATACCTGGTGATGCGTTAATTCCTGTTTTTAGATCAAATTTAACCACAACGGTGTGACGTGTTGCATCAGCAACAGGATAAATCTGAGCCACTCTTGCTTGGCTTTTTCGTCCATTAATTTTTACAGGAATAATCATTCCTTTTTTCAAACTACCCACTAATATTTCGGGCACATCCGCTTTGGTACGCAAGTATTTAATGAATCCGAATTCTAATAAGGGCTGACCAGGCTGAACCGTATCACCTACCTCAACCATTTTCTTTAGAATCATACCTTCAAATGGCGCGATAGAATTTGCATTTTTCAGATTGGCTGAAATCTCATTTAACTGCGACATTGCTTGCATCACCTGAGTTCGAGCTTGGGTGACAGACGTAGCTGAGTTCATTAAGTCGGTATAACGGTTATAATCAGTATTGGTTGTTCCCATTGCATCCGCAAAAGGACGGGTGAAGTAAATATCCATCATCGATGGCATCCCCATTCCTGGCATAGACCCGACATTTTTACTTCGTGGAGAAATCATCTCACGATTGTATTGTAACTGGGAGTTTTTAAGCGCCGCCTGAGCAGACTGTAGCTGTGCATTTACCATGCCTTTTTTCGCTTTTAACGCGTCATCATTAATTTTAACCAGTAACGAGCCTGTTGGAAACTTAGCGCCCACTTCACCTGCAATTGACATAATACGTCCAGGGAACTGAGCCGTTAAGGTAACTGTTTTATAAGGAATAACGGTACTCCCTAGAATGGTTCGAGAACTGGATGCTGAGCTTTGCACGGTTGCAAAATTAGCAGCGGAAGAAACAATTGGAAAAACCAGCCCAAGGTTGATCAAAAATCCCCAAATAAATATTTTAAATTTTATTGTAACTATCTTCATGTTATTGAAATTCCCATAAGTGGATATTGAGTATGTCAGACGACATTTAGGACTGGGAACTCAATAATACACGAAACTATCGAGAGCCTTTTTACCCCTGATCATCCGATCTCAATTGTTGCGTAGCCCTGCTATGCGCCTATTAAAGCGGTTAAGTTTCGCTTTAACTCTGCTAAATCTTGAGATCGAATGATCAGGAATAAAAAATCTTCGGTTAGTTTTTTATCTTATTAAGTCCTCAGCCCTTAGGAATAACTGCAAATAATGGCTCCACCCTAATTTTGCAGATTGATGCGATACTATTGTATTATTTTAATAGGCATCCTAGCTTGTTGCCGACTATAGCTTTTTCCAGAATGGAAAGCTAGGCAATTTAAGTACATGAACGCATGTGAATAGGCATTTCAACGCTTTCGAAAAGATTTAAACAAAAAGTTTGAATTGAAAATAAGTAATTAATAAAACTATAGTTTGCAGAGATAAAAGACAAGCATAAATACACATAATATTAGTATATACCACTATACTAATTTATTTTTATAACGATTCAATAAACCGAAATTAAACGCTTAATATCCCCCCATTGTTTGTGCTTTATAGTGATTTCTATTGCTTTGGGTAATGTTGCTTTATTCGCTACAACCCAATCTGTCTGCCATTGTAAATTAGCCGCCAAAAAGCGAAAACCTATCTTCTCCACATCCGTCATTAAGGGCATTTTAATCGGTTTAGCATCTAAATGATCCACTATCGACCATGCCCAACGCTGCAACTCTCCTTTATCCAACACATAGCGAACACGTTGCAATGAACTACGCATTTTTTCTGCGGGGTTAGGGTTACCTTGGCGAGTAAATTCTAATACCGCGGTTAATTCCAAGTCCGTTGTCTGTAAAGCCGCCAAAGACTCACCATAGTCTGCATGGCGTGGACGAGTCGCTAATTGACGTATATCTTTTTCCAAAAACATCATGGTGCGTTGCAATCCTTTCAACGCTTCTTCTTGCTCTTGCGTCACCCGATTACTGACTAATACGCTATTAAGACCTGCATAAGCCATTAATGACATAGTAGAAAAAATTACCATTGAAATTAGCAATTCAAGAAGAGTAAAGCCTAATACTGGAGATTGAGGGGATATTTTCATGGTTTTGCAAAGAATCCAACAACGGTGGCTTGTGGATTATCTCCTCTAGTTCTTGGCATGGAGTAAACCGAAACTTCCAAACGGTTAACGTTATCAATTTCAGTTTTAATCACTTTTTGCACCCACTGCCATTTTTGGTTTGCCATTTCCGTCTTACCTTTTGACTCACCTGTTTTTAGCCAAGTACCTTTTAATTTAACCGCCGTTAACTGGTTCAATCCTACCCACTGGGCAAAGGTTTTCTGAGAAAGAAGCGATGCATTGTGCGCACCATTACCCATCACTTTTACCGCACCACTGAGGGAAACGGCAATAATTAGCAATGCCACCATCACTTCAATTAACGTAAAACCTTTGCATGCTGATGCGCTCATTTCATTACTTACCTTCTACTTTTTCTATTTTACTGGTGCCTATGGCA
>DRMS01000455.1 GCA_011322515.1 Leucothrix mucor | reverse complement strand
TGATTTTGAGCCAGACACTTGTTGTCTGGCTTTTTTTATGGGGATTAAGAAACAAGATGCATTGATAATATTTTTAGTTGTCGAACCTGCTTGGAACTTCCTTATTACTTGGCACCGCTGTTTTTTTAAATATTCATTAAATTTGCACCTTATAAGCAGGAGTGAAAACAGCTCTAATTTTATTAACTATTTATAATGTAGTTAAAATTAAAAACTGCTTCGGGAGGAAAAACTACAGCATCAAGTAGTAGCACCTCTTCTAATATATAGTACACTCTCAGCCTAACTATAAATAGTTGCAATAACATAGGAGATCTCGGTTGGGCAAAAAAAAACATCTATGGTTAATCACCTTGCTGATGATCATTTTTTTATTATTAGGCGTGATGACTTACAACATCAACCCCTTTCGCACTGCCTCTGATAATATTCGCGCACGCGTGTTTGGCTTTGATGTATACCGCATTCCTAGCCGCTCTATGGAGCCTACCTTGGTGCCTGGTGATTTTATTTATATCTCAGCCAGTGGTTATGATCGCGAAACAATGTTGCCTAATGATGTGCTTGTTTTTCTCTATCCTGATGAAAAAAAAACACATTATATCAAGCGTCTGATAGCTAAAGGTGGTGACCGTGTGCGTATTGAAAATTTTATTGTTTATGTAAATGATAAACCACTACCACAGATGTATATCAATACGACTCGATTAAAAAAGCCATTTTCACGCTTTATGCAAGAAGTACAAGTACCCAAAGGGTATTTATTTTTATTAGGTGATAATCGTGACAATAGCAATGACAGCCGCTTTTTTGGCTTTTTAGCAGAAAAAAATGTGGTTGGTGAGGCGAAGTTATTAATCTTTGGTAAAAATGGGCGCACAGGCAATGCCATTGAATAATAAGGTATTGCAAAATTTACTCAAGACTCTCGATCTAAACAAAGGCATCTTTATGACAGGAACCGATACCGATGTTGGTAAAACATGGGTAGGCTGTCAAATAATCAAAGCATTACGTCAACAAGGGTATAATATTACACCGCGTAAACCTGTTGAGTCAGGCTGGAATGACGATGTAACGCAAACAGATGCATGGAAACTAGCAAACGCAGCGAATAAACAACATCAACTAAATGTAACTTGCCCTAATCGCTTTAAAACGGCAGTATCACCCAGTCGCGCAGCTCAACTAGAAGGTCAAAAAATCTCATTAGCAGCATTAAAACAGCAATGTCTTAATAAGGTAGATTCTGAACAAATACTCTATGTTGAAGGTGCAGGTGGGTTTTACTCGCCATTATGTCAAGATGGTTTAAATGCGGATTTATGTGTCGCATTGGATTTGCCTGTAATACTAGTTGCTGAGGATAAACTTGGCTGTATAAATCATGTCTTACTAAGCGTTGAGGCTATTAAGAAACGTGGATTATTATTAAGTTGTATTGTATTAAATCAGCGCCAAATCACTGAGGTTGAAACACAACAGAATAATGCTCAAGATTTAAAAAACTACCTGCCTGATGAGATTATCATTTCTGTAGAGTGAAAATTTCAGTTTTTCGGCATGGTTCTATAATAGCGGATACAAGGTAACACTTTCCTATTCTGACAGAGGACTAGAATAGGAGATTAAATCCTTTAGTATCAGTTATTTGAATACCATAAAAATATCTTAATTAAATTTAAAAGTGTTACCTTAGGAACGTGCACGAAATAACTTCCAGAAGTTCTAACGCAGAATTTTTATTTCAGATTGGATGAACTCATGAGGTGCATAGTCACTCTACGCAACGAATGAGATCATCCAAGCGGGGATAAAAAAACAAGTTAGAGATAGGGAAGTTGTTTCGTGCACCTTCCTTAGCTTGAACCATGCCAGTTTTTCAAACAAAACAAGAAAATAAACGTCGAAACTTTGTTAGATATATTATGAGATCCTATTATAGTAAAGAAAATAAGAGTCAACCCGTATGATAATATTCTCAAGCACTTGGTTTTTAGATGGTTTTACACATCCTTTAGAAACCCCATCTCACCTTATTCTATTAGTTGGCTTAGGCGTATTGCTAGGTCAACAATCTGGCGCATATTTTATACGTAATTTGTTACTATTCTGTACTTCCGTGATAGTAGGCTTTGTCATTAATAATTATTTATCACTGCGCTATAATAATGAACTTATTCTCTTGGTCATCGCTCTATTAGTCAGTTTACTCGTTGTATTACGCTTAGATTATCGCCAATTATGGATGCAACTCATTACGCTGTTGCTCTGTATTAGCAGTGGCATCATGCTAGGCATCGACTCCAGCCCAGTAATAATTCCAGGGCTGGGTGCAAATACTTTTTACAACTGGTTATTGGGTGCCGCAATTGGAATTTATCTAGCCGTTATAGTTATTGCATCCATTAGTGCCTTATTGCGTACTGTTTTTGAAGGCATTATTTTACGTGTGCTTGGCTCGTGGATTGCGACTAGCGCATTATTTGTATTGACCTTATTAATGGTCAACTAAAGGAAACTATCTTACATGAAAAAAATCATAGGGTTACTAGCATTGGGGAGCTTGTTCATCGCAACAGTAAGTTACGCTCATTTTCATTACAAAATAAGCTCAACAGCAATACTGCAAGCAAATGCTAAGAAGCAATTAACTGCTGTTAAAATGTCATGGGTACATGATAAAACCGTGAGTAACTTGATGTTAAAATCAGGACAAAGCATGGATCAGCTAGCCAGTGGTATTGCAGGTGATTTGCTTGATCTGGATAATTTTACCCAGCTACAATTTAACGGTAAACGCATTGTGACAGGGCGTGTTACTCAATACAAACTACTAAAGGTCAAAGACCAAGTAAAGTTCAGCTTTACGCTACCATTAAAATCTCCCCTCTTTATTCAAGGTGGCGTGCTGAGTATTGCACATACCGATCCTGGTGCTTCTGCTTCTATTTTCTATCACAATGCCAATAATATTAACCTTGGGACGACCTTTAGCTCACTATGCAAGAAAAGTGTACAAGCCATTCAAGGTTTTGAAGTGGGTGAAGCGCCTGAAGTAGTAAAAATTAGCTGTCAATAGGCTTCAAATCAAAAAATAAATTATCTCGTAAAGATGCAAAACACGCCAAGTAAAGAATACAAGCCTTCTGCATCTTTGCGAGAGATAGGTTTAGGAAGTTTAAAATAATAAATCCGCCCATATTGCGTAGAAATTTTTCTTCTGATTGAGATAATTCAAGCAAGAGCAAAAAAGCAAGTAAGATAGGTAGGTTTGTTGCTTTGAACTTCCTTAGGAACGTGCATGAAATAACGTCCCGAAGTTCTAACGCAGAATTTTTATTTCAGATTGGATGAACTCATGAGGCGCATAGTTACTCTACGCAACGAATGAGATCATCCAAGCTGGGATAAAAAGGCAAGTTAGAGATCGGGACGTTGTTTCGTACACGTTCCTTATAGCAATATTAGGGACGATCATGTTAACAGGAAGTTTATATATTATCTCTGCTCCGTCAGGTGCAGGAAAAACCAGTATGATCAGTGAGTTAATTAAACAAAATGCGGGTATAAAGGTCGCAATTTCACACACCACCCGCCCTATACGCCGAGGTGAGGAAAATGGCAAACACTACCACTTTACCACCCTCAAAGACTTCAAAAGCAAAATTGAACAGGCGCATTTTCTTGAATACGCAGAAGTGTTTGGCAACTACTACGGCACATCCAACCAAGCCATTAATGATCAGCTAGAAAGCGACCATGACGTTATTTTAGAAATCGACTGGCAAGGCGCACAACAAGTACGCAAACTACGTCCTGATGCAATCAGTATCTTTATCCTCCCTCCCTCTGTTGATGAACTTGAACAACGCTTATGCGGTAGAAAACAAGACTCTGAAGAGGTCATAAAAACACGCGTAAAACAATCCTGCGATGATATGTGTCACTCTAATGAGTTTGATTATATTATCATTAATGATGATTTTGATAATGCTGTACAAGACTTAGCTAGTATTTTTAAGTGTAATAATCTGAGATTAGCGAATCAGCAACAACGCCATCGGGAATTTTTAGCAACGATTGCTAAATCAGCAAGTGCTCATAATTCATCGGAATGACAGAAGCTCAAGATTTATCTTACTCCTTCCCCCTTCTATGCTGTTAGGAAATTTCAAAAAATAAATCTACCCCTATTGTGCAGATTTTTTGTTTCTCATTGGAGCCTATCAAGAGGTGCATAAGTAGGTGATCATAAATATTCTAACATGTGCTTGTTTATTTTCCGATCTCCTGCGTTATTGCTACGCTCACATAGTTCACTATGCTTATCTACACAATGCCTTTTTGTTCATCCTAGGTCAGACTAATGCAAGCATGAGTAAAATTTAAAATGTGCAACAATTAGTTAAAAGCAAATATTTCAATAGACTATAATTCGCGT
>DRMS01000454.1 GCA_011322515.1 Leucothrix mucor | reverse complement strand
GTGATATAGCACTGTTAAATGCACAGGGTGTCAATATGAAACGCCTAGCGGAACGTGGTGTAGAAATATTTTTTACACAGGTCTTTACCCATAATTTCTTCCATGCAGATATGCATCCTGGCAATATTTTTATTGATGCCAGTAATCCTGATGATCCTAGTTATATCGCCGTAGACTTTGGTATTGTCGGTACGCTGACACCAGAAGATCAACGTTATCTGGCGGATAATTTTCATGCTTTTTTCAATCGTGATTATAAAGGCGTAGCCGAAGCGCATATTGCTTCAGGTTGGGTTCCTCCTGATACCAATGCAAATGAATTTGAAAGTGCTATTCGTACTGTTTGCGAGCCGATTTTTCAATTACCCCTTAAAGATATTTCCTATGGCAAGTTACTGCTACGCCTATTCCAGACAGCGCGCCGCTTTAATATGGAGGTACAACCGCAATTAGTGCTGTTACAAAAAACCCTATTAAATATCGAAGGGCTAGGGCGCGAAGTGTATCCTGATCTGGATTTATGGGAAACCGCGAAACCCTTTCTGCAACGCCGTGTTGATGAGCAATTTGGTTTTAGCTCAATACTTAAAGCGATCAAATCTGAATTTCCGCGCTTAATGGAGCAGACACCCTACGTTCCTGTAATGGTTAATGAAATAGTGCGTCATGTACATTCTCAACAACTCAATCAGAAAAGTGAATCACAGCAACTAGAACAACTGCGCAATGAAATCAAACAAAATAATAGACGTGTTGTTATTACGTTGACAGGCGCAACGTTGTTAATTGTCGCAACGCTCGGTAGTACTGCACTTATGCCTGCGGCAGTTAGTATCTCTGCGGGTAGTTGGGTCTTGGGAGGGAGTGGCTTGGGGTTGATTTTGTATAGTTTGTTTAGGCGTTAGGAAGTTTAAAGAAATTAAGTTACCCTACTGAAGCAGGTATTTTATTTCTGATTGGATTGTCTCAAGAGGCGCATAGTCATTCTATGCAACGAGTGAGGTCATTCATTCAATCAGGGATAAAAGGGCAATCAATAGGGTAACTTAATTTCTTTAGCGTTCCTTAGGGATTTTCTCAGATTAAACTATCCTACTAGCCCTTTAAGAGTATGGAGTTAAAAACTATGTTTGGAACAGACCGCAATGCGCTACGTAAATTCTATTGTGATAGCTGGGATAAATTTACCAACCAGCAATCATTATCTGCTTTAGAACAGCAAATCGTTAGCGTTATTAAACTGCATCCTGAATACCATAAAGTAGTGGAAACACCCGATGCTTCACTAGATGCAGATTTTCTACCTGAAATGGGTGAAAGCAATCCCTTTTTACATATGGGAATGCATCTCGGTCTGCACGAACAAATATCGACAAATCGCCCTGCGGGAATAGCAAAACTCTATCAACAACTGGTGGTCAAACACGGCGAACATGATGCCGAACATGAAATGATGGAATGTCTCGGTGAAGCAATCTGGACAGCACAGCGCAATCAAACCCTACCTGATGAAAGTGCATATTTTGACTGTCTCAAACGAATAAATAGGTGATTTATGTTTAATCTCAAATTCTTAGCTGGCCTACTAATCTGCTTCTCACTCGTAGCGTGCACAGCAAACACAGTCTCGACTAAGCATATGGGTAACATCCAAAAAGTGGAGCAAGGAACCATTACACAAATAAAGAAAATTGCGATAGCAAGGGATTCTAACCCTCTTGGTAGCAGTATCGGCGTTAGTGTAGGTAGTGGTGGTCATGCGGGTGTTTATGGTGCGTTTGATATGGGTAGAATTTTTTCTGCAATGACCAAGCCGACCCATCAATTAGAACTTATTGTAAAAAAACAAAAGGGTGGATTCGTAGCCGTTACGCAGCCATTAGGCGGCAATTTTAAGGTAGGAGATAACGTAAAAATCTTACTGCGTAACGGACTTGCCGTGGTGCAACATTAATATTGCAACCTCGGTCTCGGCTAGAATATTTCGATTATAAACAATATATTAACTCGTCAAGAAAATGAGCGCCTTAAAAAATCGCTTTTTATCAGTCAATCCCTACCGTAGTACCTTTGTATAATTTCTTTTTAGCTCCTGTCTATATATTTTACTTCCTAAAGGACTATGTGATTAATTGGAGAATAAGGTATTGAAAATTTCTAAAAGCAAGGAAGCTGCTCAAACTGAGGATATCTATACAGCGCCTGATCCACGTTTTATCACAACCTTATTGTTATTTTCCAAGGGCTTTCCATGGGATAAATTACTACAATTTTTTCAGGATAAAAACCTGCTTTCTTGCCCTGCGGAAGATCAGATTTTTTTATTGCGTTTACTGGCTGTACAAGAATTTTTATGTCTAGACGATGAAGCATTGCTTAAATGGGCTAAACAGCAGTTTCAGCTCATTGGCTTTTTGCATATGGGCTATAAAGCAAGCATTCCCTCTCCTGAACTACTGGTTCAGTTTCGCACCATACTAGATGAAGTGGGAATATTGACATCCTTTAGAAAACAATGCCAAAAAATAATCATTATGCATGATAATAAACATCAAGAAAAAAAGGATAAACAGCTCGTACCCGAAGCATCAAACTGGGGATCACAGCGTATTATCGGTGTGAAAATTGAAGACTGCCAATCTGAAAAAGATGCAAAATGGATTGCCTGCCCCGTTTGCAAAAGCCAGAATGTGAATAAAGTCCTTGCACCCCATTGGGCGGGAATAACAGAGGAAGATTGGTGTCGCTGTCGGTTTTGTGGCAATAAATTTAAAGTTTAATTTTGTTGGTAAGTGGTTAATTATTCCTGATAAACTGCCTTCTTATATCAATTATTCTTATGGAAGGACCAATGCCTCTATTAATAAGATTCAAAAATAAAAACTTACTCACACTCTATATTCTTATCACAGGATTGTTAATCAGCTCTATCTTATCCGCAAAGCCATCACCGCCCTCTTTTGTAGCACAACACAGCGTATTTAGCCGTGATGGATCACAATTAATCTATGTGATTAATAATCCTCATAAAGAGATTATCAAGCAACAGCTTAGAACGGGTAAAATTATAAAGCGCATTCCCTTTAAGCTTGCCGCCAACGCCAGCCTACTAGCCCCAACTCCCGATGGATTTAAACTATTAGTTGCGCATGCCAAAGGCATTGATGTGATTCACAATGGCACAGGAAAAGTGCTAAGAACCCTACCACACCCATCAGGGCGTTATGATTGGAAAGGTCAAGCCATTAAACAAAACTCCGATGGTAGTCTATTAGCCATCCCATCACTTAGAAATGCTACTCCTAAAATCTACCTTATCCATACAGGGTCTGGAAAAATCATTCGTACTATCTCGCTCATTCAACAAGATAAACACTGGAATCCCTATAGCAGTATAGGTAGTTTTGGATTTAGTCATAATAAACGCCTGCTTGCTTATACACTGTATAGCAATGGAAAACCGACACTTCATTTATATGATATTAGTCGGCAAAAAGCATTAATGAGTATTGATATTCCACTCACAGGCTATGCGGATACCACTGATGAAATGATCCATTTTAATCAAAATAATACAAAAATCATTATTTCAGGTATTAATCAAAAGACGATAAAGCTGGTGGATATTGTGAAAAAAACAGCATCACAACTTAATTATTCCTATGCCAGTTTTACTAGTTTTAGCCTTGATAATAAAAGCTTGCTGATTGTACAACCGTATAAAAAACAACTTACCTTTAGAAATCTAAGCACAGGAAAACAACAACAACTCAAACTACCTGCTATAAAAAAAGGTTATATTTCTAATGTTATTCAAAGCTCTAATAAAGTGTGGTTAGCATTGCCTATTTGGTCTAACTTGCGTAAAGAAGCTAAACGGTTTTTATTGATTAATACGCGCACAAGGAAAGTCCTTTATTAATAGAAAAAGGTATCAGCTCTATACACGACCAAAACTCTTTTGAAAATCTAAATCATTGATTTTTCGTTGCTAAGGCATTCCCTTCTAAACGAACAATCAATTACTTACAATACATTCTGAAAAATTGTCGTGTACAGGGAGGTATCAGTTAAACCAAAAAATCTAACCTCCCACCAACGGCATCAAACGCAAAAATAGCACTTCTGTATGATCTGTTAGCCTAATCTTTTCTTCCAGCATTTCAGGTTGATAGTTATTCAGGCTAATAAAAAATTGTTTTTGGGTAAATGCTTTCTCAGCACGGGCAATTTCATGTTTAATATCAATGACTGAACTTTGCTGATTTTTTTCAATATCAGCAAGGCAAATATGACCTTGTTTCGATAAGCTAGCAATATCAGCATCAGATAGATACTGCCTTTCTAGTGATGCCTTGATTTGTTGCTCTGAGAATATTTGGCTCTTTTGCAATAATTTGATTTGTTCAGTAACACTGCGCTCAATTAGTTCGCGTACCGTCAATATTTCAACATCACTACTAAAATGAATCGGCTCAATCCCTGAGTCATCAGTACCAAAACAGAGACTAGACACCTTGACATTAAAACAATACATAATTTACTAATCCTCTAGCATTGATGCTTTGTGGGGTCTAATTTGTCCTAGAATGGTGTTATCTGTAATTTTATCATCATGTTTTAATAGCAGAATCTTAGCAATAATTTCAGAAATGGTCGTATCCATATCGGCAAAAGGCAGGTAAATCTTTTTCTTACGGCTACGAATATCAGACCCAATGCAAAGATGCTTCTTGCCAAGATAAGTATTAGCAGTACCTAGGTGAATTGTGTACTCATTCCATTTACCTTGCACATAAACGTACTTATCTTCAAAGCGCAGATCATTGATACCAAGATTTTTTGCAATATGTTTAGCAACCGAAATACGATGTTGCTGTATTTCATTTGACCAAAAACCTGTTTTATTATTCTCTTGAGGCTGAGCAACGGAAACCACTAAGTCAGCATCACGCAGGGTTTCAGAAAATAGTATCGGACAGATTTCTTGCAGGGGAATCGCATTTGATAGCCCCCACTTACCATTGGCAATAAAATAAAGCTTACTACTGCTAAGCTCCTCATGCGCAGCCATATAGTATTGAATATCAGGAAATTCCCAGTGTGCTTCAAGCTTGTGACTTGCCCAAGATTTGGTGGCAACCATTTCCCCTTGATTCCAGCCTCTACTTTGTAATAAACGATAAGCAATTGAGCCATCAACACTACGATCACTAAAGCGATTAGTGAAGGTTGCAGATTCCTGTTCCGCAGGAGTTAAAATATAAAGCTCACGGAATACTTGCTTAAATGGCTGTACAATTTGTTGTTCAACAATCTGCTGTTGCCAATACGATAATACTGCCTGTGTAAAGAGGTCATGTGTATGCACAATGCGAATAGTTTCTTTGATTTCATAGTGCTTATCAGCATCAATTAGCACTAGCTTATTAGGATCAATCAAACCAATTTCATTATTCTCATTAATACCCAGCAAATTTACTAAAAAGCATTGCATAGCAGGGATTTTAGTTAGCTTTTTTAGCTCCTTAAGTACAATCACCTCTTTGCCAGTCATCATATTTTCTAGTGAGCGACGAAAGCGGCGAGCCTGCTCTTTTAAAGTATCCATTACCGCTCGATATTGTGGGTACTCTTTGGTTTTACGTAATCCCACAGGTATACTTTTAAGCGCCTTGCCTTTTTTACTAATTTTCAAAATGGGTTTAATTCCATCTAATGCAATATTTACATCCCATTGTTCTATTGTGCGGACTTCAAAAAATACCTGTGCGTCTGTGCTGATATCCGCCTCTAGATCCCATTCCATACGTACAGAATCATAATAACCTGCACGTGTGGCAAGATTCTCTAAACCAATTTGTACCGCAGCACGGGTATTTGCTTGACGCTCCGCCCCGTATTTACTGCATTCTTTCCATGCTTTTTTTAAGGTGATATAGCGTTGCGCTATTTCTTTTTTGGATTGAGTCGGCAATAGCCCATAAGCTTTTAGAGCAGCCTGACCATGCCGAACAATCGCCTTTTCTAGTTTGGCACGATTACTTCCCTTGAATGCCTCGATCATCATAACAAATTCAGAGTAATCAGAGTTATTGGTTCTTAGCGCATTTAAATAAGGTGTAAGAATTTTATCAGGTATATTCTGCAATGCTTTTGTCATTATTTGCTGATTGACTACTTGCTCTTTAATTTCTTCGCTATTATAAAAGTCATAGTAATTGCCGTATTTTACGGAGGGCTTTATTTTCTTAAGATAGGGAATAGCTTGTTCCAGTAAAGTAACTGCTTCAGTATAAGGCTGGGATTCAGGCATTTTACTAAAACTATCAGGAATTGTTTTAAGCTGCTTGTTTTTCAAACTAGCACTTAAGCGAGGCTTAAGTCCCGATAAGGTTAGACGTACATTCCATTTGCCAATCCTGCGTAACTCAAATAACACCTTCCACGGATCAAGAGGAGGGCTAGCAACACACTTCTCATCATCAGGTTGGCGTTTTTTTAGAAAATCGCGTTTTTCGTCGTAGATTTCTTTATTCATTGATGCGTCTCAGCTTATATTATTTTTATTTTGCATACACTTAAGACTAAATGTGTTTAGGTTGTTTTGTCAATTTTCTCCCGATAGAATACTATTATGGAGGCAGGGCTACGTGATTATTTTTTAATACGGATAGAAGAAAAAAGCGGCAAAAAAAGGGGAGGCAATCATCAAATATCAACAGGGTCTAAGAAAAAATAAAACACTTCTTATTTTTTCAATCGAATTTCAGCCGATGAAAAATATTGTAATTCTCCTGATTCTAAGCAAATCCCAATCCGCCCCTGCGCATCTAGCCCTTGCACAGTTCCCGCTAACTCTTCATGCTGGCGCAATACCCTTACCGATTGCCCTTGCAACACATCCCACTGTTGCCATTGCTTTTCAAACTGGGTTACATCAAACGGTTCAAAGTCTTGTAGATCAACAATCAACTGCTCCAATAACAATGCTAATAGCTGATTGCGATCAATTTGTTTGCCTAAAATCTTACTTAAACTAACCCAAGGCTGGTCAATTTTCTCTCCCAGTGATTCTGGCATATTTATATTCAAACCAATACCAATCACTACGCTTAAACCTGTTGTTTGCTTGGCTGATGTCACTGACTCAATTAAAATCCCGCCCATTTTCAACCCTTGCCAGTAAATATCATTTGGCCATTTTACCCCATGTTCTGATAAACCTATTTGTTGCAATGCCTTAACAATAGATAGCCCCACAACAAGGCTTAGCAGGGATAAATGTGCTGGCATGGTTGCAAAACACCAGTTGAGTGATAGATAGATATTCTCTGCTTTAGGGGATAACCACTGATTGCCACGTCGTCCTTTGCCCGCTGTTTGCTGCTCTGCTAGGCAAATATCACCACAGGCACCATTTTGTTTTAACCATGTATTGGTAGAATCCAGACTATTGAACAGATGAATAGTGTGGGGAGTGTTTTTATTATCCTGAAAGTGTGGGGTGAAGTATTGATTAATTTTTTCTTTATTAAGATTCATCCGCTATTCTTTTAAATATCCTCGTTCTAACTCTACAAGCCTTGAATATATTGCTGGTTGGTAGACTCAACAATCATCTCATGCAACTGAAACTCTGGTTCTAGCTCGCCCTGTAATAATCTTTCAAACTGTTTAATAAGTTGTGCTTTATCCAATTTCTCTTTAGAACCTGTGCCAATATCCGTTAAATCGATAAAAAACTCATCCAGTAAATTCGCTAAATCACTCACAATCTGCATATTTAAAAACTGCTCATGATTATAAATACTGGGGTAACCACCGCGTTGTTTATCAATATTAAAAGAAACGCCTTTTATATTCGTAATGGTGGTTGATTTTTTACAGGTCTGCATACAACGATCATCAATACTCGGTTTATTACAACCAACTGTTTGCTGAAAAAAACATTGTCTGCTGGTCATCATTAAAATTGGGTGATAAATACTATAAAGCAGTTTAAAATTTTCAGGTCGATGAATTTTCCTAATCTGCATCTGATTAATTTCATTAGAAAGAAAAGCACCTGCACAGTTTAGTGTTTCTTTCATTGTTCGCAACGCATAAGAATTAGTGGTATTGAGAAACGGTCCTGCGATCCATTCAATCCCCATTGTATAAGCTTTATAGGCAATACCTGTGTTATTGCTCACGATACGTTGCGGCTTAACCTCCTCTAATATTTTCACTGCTGCGTTATAATCTTTACCAATTAATACCGCAGGAAACCAAGGGATTAGGCGTGGATTATTTTTTAACAGATTACTGTATTTTGATGTGTCCTTTTTATAACTTTCGGGTAGTTTAAAATAC
>DRMS01000453.1 GCA_011322515.1 Leucothrix mucor | reverse complement strand
TAGAACGCCAACAGTTTGAAAGCCATTGCCAATATTGGTGGAGAGCTTTGCTGTAATTGGCAACATATTAACCCCCGTTGTGAAACCCGTTATCAGCAAAGAATAATAAATAGGTACTCGCGCAATACTAAGCAAACGGTCATCTAGATGGCTAACTGTTTTTTTGGTTAATATCTTGAGGATTCTAAAAATCACCCATGAGGCAAAAGAAGCAAGAATAAAGGTTAGCAACATTACGCCAACACCTTTCACCCAAGGGTAAGCTTGAAAAAGTGCTTGAAGAGGAGAAAGATAAGCAAGTATATCGGTTAGATATTTTTCCATAATATAATTAATCTAAAGCATCAAAGATAATCTCATCGCGTTAGATTTTAAATCCTTAAATTATTATTGTTCAATTTTAAGTCTAGCCAGTAAAGTTTCTGTGACCGACCCGACAAGTACAAAACATAAAGAGTTCATTTTACTCATTTTCTGATATTACGCAGTTAAGTGTTTTTTAACCACGAAAAGCACGAAAAGCACGAAATAATAATAGATAAACCGTTCACATGTTTTATGTTATAGTTTTTTCAGATAAATAATTTCCTGATAAAAGGAGTGAAAGCTTCAGCTTTTCAGTCACCAAGATGAAATTTAATAAGTGAATGTCTATAGCTATGTCGTCTCCCTAGCCATCCCTCATTCCCATGCTCCTGTGTGGGAACGCATATGGATTGTTGCTATTGCTCGTACTATTTCAGCCACCAAAGTACAATGCTTGTCGGGTTACGTTTTTTTGCAAGCAAAAAAATCTAACCCAACCTACAATTCCAGCCAAGCAACTGTCCCATGTTAAATTGGTAGCCTTAATAATTTTCAACTGAGAAATGTCAGTTATTTTTATAAGCAAGATAAAACCTATCGTACAAAGACATAACTCTTTTTACATAGGTTTTAGTTTCTTTGTAATTAGGCACTTCACCATTAAAACGTTTCACTGCGCCCTCCCCTGCATTATAAGCCGCAATAGTAGCAAGCACATTCCCCTTATAACGATCCAGTAAATAACGCAAATAGCGTGCTCCTGCTTTAATGTTTTCTTTAGGATTTTTAAGATTAGTAACACCA
Organism: Leucothrix mucor; assembly: GCA_011322515.1. Taxonomy (GTDB): domain Bacteria; phylum Pseudomonadota; class Gammaproteobacteria; order Thiotrichales; family Thiotrichaceae; genus JAGLBW01. Next base: position 739 of record DRMS01000453.1, on the reverse strand, counting down.
AATCGCCTTGCCGTTGCGGGCATTAATTGCATCAACCCTGTTGCTCCTTGTGGAGAAACAATCAAGGGGTTAAAACAGCTTTCAGCAACAATAATAGAGCGTATTAATGCAGTACTAATCACATGCTCTGCACTTGCTTCAGTAATGTCTTTATTATAAGGCTTAGATTTATTTTGCAGCATTTTAATATTGTATTCAGTACAATGTCTTGTTTTTACTTCCTTAATCAACTTTTTATGACTCTTTTTCGAAAGCACTCTCTTCTTTTTATTTGCTAATTTTATTTTTTTCTTCTGTATATTTCGAGCCTTCTTTACCATACGGGGAAGCGCTTTAGCAATTTTTTTATTAAACAGCGCGATGGTTGCTGCATCAATATGAAATGCTTTGCTTTTTTTATTTTCAGCAAACACGCTATTAAGCGTAAGCATACATAAACCAACAATAAGTAATATTTTCATGATAAATGCTTCTGATCCATAATCCATTGTTTTTCCATAGCCAGTAATTCATTCAGTTCTTGTTGACTAAAGCCAGCTTGCAAACGAGCTTCGGTATAAAAAGGTGAACGAAGGGGCGCTCCCATATAGTCCAATAGTAATTTACGAAAGGTTTTTAAGGGGTCTAATGCTCTTTGCGTACAACAATAATGAAACCATTTTGAGCCAATAGTGACATGCCCTATTTCATCTTTTAATATAATTTTTAAAATATTGACGGTTTCCTGATCACCCACATC
>DRMS01000452.1 GCA_011322515.1 Leucothrix mucor | reverse complement strand
CTCACTATAAATGCAGATAATATTTAGCTAAAAACTAACAGATGTATATCTGCTCCTCAACACAATAAACATCTCCTCCTATTGTTTATATAGAGGGAATTTAGTTAATTGTCCAATAATTCAGGCTAAATTATTCCTTATGATTAATTATTAATCTATCCAGACATAAAGCAAAGTAGTTGCAAATCTTAAAGAGAAGGAAAGTCAGAGTGTGAATAGCATGAATTTGAGTGACTTTATCCGAAGGAAGTTTCAAGCAATGATTATATGAATCTTACTTGCCCTTTTTCCCTTGTTTGAATCATCTCAATCGTTGCATAGAGCGACTATGCGCCTCTTGAGGTACTCCAATCAGGAACAAAAAATAAGCGCAATATGGGTATAATCATTACTTGAAACTCCCTAAGCTAAAACTATTAGAAAAACTGATTATTATTTTTAGGAATTTGTCTTTGAAATAGACTTAGGAAGGCACAGAAAATCTGATATTTAGAGCCTTTATTTTCGATCTTCTGCGTTATTGTTATCGTTGCATAGCCTGCTATGCCTCTCAATAATACCTTAAAGTTTAAAAAACAAACGTCAGAATTTTGTTAGATTTATTATGACTCCCTACTTATTCAAGGATAAAAATAGTATGCAACCTTTATCGTTGATGTGGATAGAGTATTTATAGACATTCATTTATTAAATTTCCGCACCCTTCGACTCCGCTCAGGGAGCTGTACCCTGAGCGGAGTCGAAGAGTGCAATTATTTATGTGAAAAACTATAGATTGTAGATGTATGTTAGTCAACATCTTCGCTAAATCTAAACTACAAGGTGGATAAGTGTAACACATCCCCCTCAACACGTTGATTTTGGTGGATGCGCTATCGCTTATTTATCTTACAAATATCGATTAACGAAGGTGTCATTAGTTAGAAGCCATTTTCAATGTTTTGCGTGGCTTCGGTTCTTTTTCCACTTTGGAAAACTTCTCTGCAAATAACGTCATATAGTATTTATCTTGCTTGTCTAGCGGGAAATCTAATGTTGTTACTTCGCCTTCTGGAGAAAGATACGTCTTTTCGATAATCGTTACTTCAGACTGATCAGTACCGACATCTTTGCGCTTAGCCATTTTACCTGTATCTTTATAACCCTTACTAAGTAATGCTTTATTAATATCTTCAAAATTAAACATCACGCCACCCGCAACACGGTTTTTGATCATAACATCAGTGGTACAACCATCTGTTTCAGGCGATACGGCAAAGCTGATTTTATTGATATGTGTTTCATAAACTCCATCAAATCCGTCTGCTAAAGTAAAACGTTTATCAACAGAAATCGCAGATTTTAATGAATCTTGGTTGTCAAATTTTTTCTCACAATAATCAGTGTGCAAATCAAGAAAAGTGGAAAGATATTCGGATTTAGACATTTCTAATTTTTCTGATGTTTCAGAACCACAACCATTCAGGAATAGTGAGGTAATAACAGCAACAGAGGTGAGTAGTGTTGAAGGAAAGAGTATGCGCATTGAGGAGCCCCAGTGTAATTTTTATTATTGTTTAATTATTTTCAGTGTATTTCTAAATCATTCTATAGATAGGTGGCTAGAATTTCAAGAAACAGGGCAGTAAACTAGATAAGTGGTAGGTTTTACAGTATATTGCCTGCGTATCTTAAAGCAAGGTGTAGCACTAAAATTTGTTTGAAAAACAATTGATACTCGATAATAGAATATAAATAATGAAATTAGCACACTTACAATTAAAATTTATCCAACTGCGTAATAACGGTTTATTTCAAGGTATTGTTATTGCTGTTATTGTCTTTTCAGCCCTCATGATTGGTGTGCAAACCTATCATGATGTTATTCCTGCGTGGTCGAAGAAACTTATTGTCGTTCTAGATTGGTTTGTTAGTATTTTCTTCTTGATAGAAATTATTATTCGCCTCATTAGTAGCAAAAATATCAAAGAGTTTCTCAAAGACCCTTGGAATATTTTTGATAGCATTATTGTTATAACAAGTTTAATCCCATTCAATGGCAATGAAACCGTCTTGCTAGGAAGGTTATTACGCATCTTTCGCGTCTTACGTTTGATTTCAATTATTCCTGAATTGCGCATTTTACTTAATGCCTTTTTTACTGCCATTCCACGCATGGGCTATGTATCTCTATTGATGTTTATCTTTTTCTATATCTATGCTGCGGTAGGCTCTATTATCTTTTCTAGTATTAATGCAGAACTATGGGGAAACATCAGTATTTCAATGCTCACCCTATTTCGTATTGCCACCTTTGAAGGCTGGACAGAGGTTATGTATGAAACAATGAAAGTATACCCGCTGAGCTGGATTTATTACCTTACCTTTATCTTTATCGTTGCCTTTGTATTCTTGAATATGATGATTGGTATCGTCGTTGAAACCTTGCAAGAAGAACATGAAAGAGAAAGCCTTGAATCAGGTGAAGGAGAATCAGCGGAAGTACATTGGATTAAGGAGCACACGGCT
>DRMS01000451.1 GCA_011322515.1 Leucothrix mucor | reverse complement strand
TAAGGTTTTCCAGCAATGGTTTGCGCGCATTGAACAAAGTAGCCCAATTAAAGATAGCTATAAGTTATTAGAGGAGTTTCGTGGTGTTATTACAGGCAGTTTTGATAGCAAGAAGCATGATGGAGAAGCATTTCTAAACCATGATGCTTACTTAGCATTGGGAATTAAACAATCTATATTTTTACCGCAAGAAAGAGATGCTGTCTATGCGCTGTTTCAGCGCTATTTAGCTTTTTTAAATGAGCAATACTATTACGATATTAATCTAATTTGCCATCAATATCTCACACTAGCGACACAGAAGTATGATTACGTGATTATTGATGAGGTGCAGGATCTTACTACTATACAATTGGCGCTGGTATTAAAAACCTTGCGCGTCACCTCACAGTTTTTATTTTGTGGTGATGCAAATCAGGTGGTGCATCCTAATTTTTTTTCTTGGAGCAAAATAAAGGCATTATTTTTTCAGCCTCATAGCGCACGGCAAAAGCAATCCCTTATTCGCATATTGGATGGCAATTATCGTAATGCCTTTGTTATAACCAAGATTGCTAATAAAATACTCAAGCTTAAAACACAACGCTTTGGTTCAATTGATAAGGAAAGTCATTACTTAATGCACTCACATGATGGGGCAATGGGTTGCATCAAACTATTACCTAATCAACATGCTATTAGTAAAAAGCTTAATGAAAAAACCAAAGACTCTGTTTCCTATGCGGTGATTGTGCTTGATGAGGCAAGTAAAAAAGTAGCTCAGAAATTATTTACCACACCATTAATTTTTACCATTCAGGAAGCCAAGGGATTGGAGTATGACAATATTATCTTATTTGATTTTATTAGTAGCAATGCCATGCGCTATCAAAAAATCACACAGGGCATCCAGCGTGAGGATATACAGCAGGCGATAAAATATGCACGCAATAAGGATAAAACGGATAAATCGGCTGAGGCATATAAATTTCATATTAATGCACTCTATGTTGCGATCACACGGGCTATTAAAAATATCTACTGGCTAGAATCGGAGGTTGATCAACCTATTCTTAAATTACTTGGTTTAAAGTACATTGATGACACACTTAATTTTGAAAAACAAAGATCATCTAATAATGAGTGGCAACAACAGGCAAATAAGTTAGAGCAACAGGGAAGACAACAGCAAGCGGATCAAATTCGTACTAATATCTTACAACAACAAACACCTGACTGGACGGTATATAACGAAAGCAATATTCAGAATTTATTGCATCAAGCGCTTGATGAGCAACAGCGCAAAGCAAAGTTGACTCTCTTTGAATATGCTCTGGTTTATGATCATGAACTTTACCGTAATGCGCTGATAAAAGTAGGGTTTAAGCCTGCTCTAACCCCTCAAAATGGCATTGATTTATTGCATAAAAAATATTTTATGAATTATCAAAGTAAAAATTTAAGTGCTGTGACACAATTGATTCATCGTTATGGGGTCGATTTTCGTAATACCTTTAATCAAACCCCTCTGATGATTGCTACTAAGTATGGAAATATTAAGCTAATTCATTTATTAGGCGCACAAAAAGCACATAAAAGCCTGACTAACAATAAGGGACATAATGCCTTTCAGATTGCGCTTTATCTTGCATGGAAGGATAAACAATTTGCAGAGGAAAAATTATTGCGTGTTTTCCTTGCCTTATCTCCAGAAAGTATGGATTTACGCATTAATAATCAAACCATTAAATTGGACAAACACCGCACTGAATTTTTCCTAATAAATCTCATCATGGCGCTTTTTTATGAAATATTGCCACATAAAATGATTTTTAGGGGCGGTGGATTTACCTCGCATGACTTAGTTGAAGCACTTGCCAATTTCCCTGCTCATTTACTGCATGAAAAACTCTATGATCATGACTATATTAGCGAGGTGCTAGCCACGCATAAAATGCATAGCGACAGCCCGCAGAGTCTGGAGTTATTTTACCGCATAAAGCCTGATAACTATTTGCTTAATCCTAATATCGCGCTACGGATTGATGATCAATGGGTCGCTATTTATGATTTATTGTGTTTTGATCAACTCAGTATGGAACATAAGAAAAAACTAGGAATAATTGATGTTGACGAATTTTATTCAGGGGTTTTGGAAGAGATGAAAATACAATATAAATGTGTTTTGGGGATTACTGGAAAATGAATGGGTTGAATTTACAGTACTCAATAGGAAGTGATGTAAAACCATTTCTTCAGTATTTTGACTACCAATTGAAGATGGGACTATTAATGGTTGCCAACTTAAGGCGGGACAAGTAACGTCATGGCAAATAACCCGCCCCCCTTCGACAAACTCAGGGAACTAGCCCTTCGGTAGACTCAGGACACCGCTTCCTGAGCTTGTCGAAGGGGGCGGGTGAATAGCAGAAACATGAACTGTCCCGCCTTAAACTGGTAGCCTGTATTTCTAAGCTGGAAAATTGCTATCCCACCTTGCGGAACTCTACGAAATTACAGCTCAGGTATCATTGCTGTCCCATAGGCTAATACTTCTACAGAACCTACTGACTTGCCGTTGCCTTTATAAATTGAGGCGGTTTCGTATTTAATATTGAGCACTAAGGTGGCATTTTTTTCTGCTGCGCTTTCTTTCATGCGCAATAGGGCTTCACGTCTTGCGCGATCTAGTAGTGTTTCATAAGAGGTGACGCGTCCGCCAAAGAAATTATGCAAGGCGGCAAGGAAGCGTTTAAAATAATCAACCGAGATGGTCACGCTACCTAACACGAGTTGTTGCTGAAAGTTACCCGCTGAAGGTGGTGTTTTAATCGCAATAGCGGGTAGTTTATTGAATTTTTTTTCCCGCTCTACAATGGATATATAGTGCTTTTTTTCGATATAGCTACCGATGAAATAAGTGACGATCAGTAAAACTAAAATAAAGATGAGTTGATACATAATTTATTCCAGTATGACGGCTGTGCCATAAACATAAATCTCTGCGGCACCCTGAGCAATGCTGGAGGTGGAGAAACGTACATTAATAATTGCATTGGCACCAATTGCTTTAGCCTGTTGCTCTAAGCGTTGCATTGCTTCCTCGCGTGATTCTTGTAATAGCTCCGTATAACCTACCAGCTCGCCACCAAAGAGGTTTTTTAGGCTTGCCATAATATCGCGTCCAACGTGTTTAGCACGTACTGAGCTACCTTGTACTAAACCAAGATGTTTGAGAATGGTTTTATTGGGCAGTATTTCTAAATTGCTGATTAACATGGTATTTAAACTCTTCGTCTTTCATATAATTGATTTTTAGGTAGTCTTTAGGAAGTTTCAAGTAATGAATTTACCTATATTGTGCTGTTTTTTTGTACCAAAGGGGCATAGCAATTCCTGATTGGAGTATCTCAAGAGGCGCATAGTTGCTCTACGCAACGATTGAGATGATTCAAACGGGGCAAAAGGGCAAGTAAGATGGGTAAAATCATTGCTTGGAATTTCCTTAGTAACTATTGTCAATAGCTATACGTCTGCTTTCAACCTTTTTAAGAATCTTAGGAATCTGTTTTTTCAAGCTCCGATTCATTGAAGT
>DRMS01000450.1 GCA_011322515.1 Leucothrix mucor | reverse complement strand
GGCGTGTGATTCTATAGCCTTAGCCTTATTAGATCAATTTTGCCTTGGTTATCTTTAACGTGCCTGAATAGTCGCTTATCTTTTAACTGGAATACTCATGACCACAAAAAAACCCAGAAAATCTGGGCTTTTTTTACTGAATAGCTTACTTTGCGTTTATGGCTACCAGTTTAAGGTGGGACAGTTCATCTTTCTGCTATTCACCCGCACCCTTCGACAAGCTCAGGAAGCGGTGTCCTGAGTTTACCGAAGGGCTAGTTCCCTGAGCTTGTCGAAGGGTGCGGGTTGTTTGCTATTACTTTTACTTGTCCCACCTTAAGTTGGTAGCCGCGTTTATTTACGCGCGCCAGGACCATTCCATTTCAGACCATTACTCATTATGGTTTGAAAATATTCAAGTGCTTTGTATTCATCACTTTGTGCCTTGAAAGGCTTCGCTCTAATATTTTTATTACAGCCAGCATAGCGACGATGCAAGGTTCCCATAGAACCCCATTTTGAGCGATACACAGGGAAGTGTGACGGATGCCCTAGCGCTGGACCTAATTTATCCGCACGAATAAACTGTCCAGAGTTATAAACATGGCAATCAGCACAGGCCATATTTAACTGCCCACGCTTAGCATAGAAGAAAGTCTTGCCTTTGTTGTACCATGCCAATTCTTTATCTGAACTTGGTAATTTAACCGCAATATCCTTGCCGCGTCCTTGGTAAGCCACATAAGCAGAAACGGCTGCGATTTTACCTTTCTTCCATCCATATGCTTTTTCAGCATTATCAGTACGACACTTATTAATATCACCTTCTAAGGTAACAATAGTATCTGCCTTGCTATCGTAGTATGGATATTTAGCACGAATTTCGGTTACATCACCTTTAAAACAATCTTTATAGCCTTTGCCATTTGCAAACGGCTTATTCCATAATTCTTCGCCATTTTCGACAACTAATTCATAAGGAGGAAATTCTTCAATCTCAACCCATTGCTTACGAGATGCGGGGTCAATAGAATAAACGCCATTAATATAATCATCAAATTTTGTATCTTTGTATTTCTTAGCAAAATACCCTTGAAAAGCCTTCACATCATCAGCAGGTGAAGCTTGAATAGCGGTAAACGGCATAAAGCTAAATGCCAGCGCAGCAATGGTTGCTGTCATTGTTATTTTCATGAATTCGCTCCTTGATATTTGCTTGAAAATAAACCTTAAATAATCTAGGGCTTATTAACAAGCAGGGATTACTTAACAGTCTTTTCTGCTTCGCCAGTATTATCCTTATTATCTTTCCAACTCAACTTGATTTTATCGCCAGATTTACCAGCATAGTTGAATGAAAGATAAGGGTTTTTAGACACTGTTCCTGTCCAGTCCGCAGTTAGCAATGTTTTACCATTAGCAGTCACAATCACTTCATTAATATAGTGCTCAGGAATCTTTTCTCCCGTCTTTTTATCTTTAGCACGCCCTGTATGCATAGGGTGGGAGACAATCGCCTTTACATTGACTTTATCGCCTTTCATTTTTGCTTTTAATCTAGTCTTAAACTTCTTAGCCATTTTTCTAATCTCCTATTGCTTAACCGCCGCAGCCGCCTTTAGTTACTTTTACAGCCTTTTTACCCATGTAATATTTATCGCCAGCTTTTACAACAGCAACAACATCCCCTGTTTTACCCACTTTAAAGCGACACTTAACAGCAGGATCAATCCCCTCGCCTAATTTAAACTTAGCGGCATAAACCGTTGGGTTATTAGAAATGAATACATGAATCTCTTCAGCGCCTTCAATTGTCGTTTTAACTTCTACAGGAACAACGGCAGCATTTTCAGCTAAATCAGGCGCTACAACGGTAACTTTATCTGAATCTTCTGTTGTTATCCCCAATATTTTTAATGCATCTTCTACCGATGTAGCTTTATATGGATTCTTTGCTGCTTCACCAGCAAAGAGCATATTAGGCGCTAATAAACTACCTCCAACTGCTACACCTGTAACGCTAGCTGCGAGAGAGCCCTTTAAAAATGTTCTACGTTTCATTTGTTTCTCCTATTTCCACGTATTTTAATTATTTATAAACTGTGTACAAATTTTGCAATCTGGTCAATTTCCTTATCCGTTAGAATCCCATGTGGCTTAAATGGAGGCATGAACGTTGCAGGATTCTTAACACGCGCATCTGAAATCTGCGCTTTAAGTACAGCAATATCAGGAAAACGCGCCTTCATTGCAATTAATGGCGGAGCAATATTTCCAGCCATATCACCACCTGCCATCATGTGACAAGCTAAACAGTTGCCCTTCTTTTTATTAAAAGCAAGCTTCTTGCCTTTTTCCAAATCCGAACCACTCGCCACGACTGATGCAGAAAAACCAACCACACTAACCATTGCGATTGCTGTTATTGCGACCGATAATTTACGAAAAAGTTTTCGCATCTTTATGCCTCCTAGGAATAATAAGTTATTTTGAATTTAACCTGCCATATATAATGTTATTATACGCATATGGATTTTTTATATATTAGCTGTTAAAGCGAGCATAGCGTATTAAATCGTGCTTAGCAAAGGAATGCTGTGATTTATGAGGAATATAAAATTTAACTCTATTATTAACTAGTTACACTATGGTGTTCAGCCTGTTAATGCTTTGCAAATACTCTTTATTGGACTGGGTAAAAACCCCTATGCAAACTAGTAAAAGTCACATTTTACCCACTTTAGATTAAAAAAAATGGAGAAATAAATAGGCTACCAACTTAAGGCAAGACAAAAAACATATCTCTCGCAAAGACGCGAAGTACGCAGAGAAGGTTTCTTGTCTTTTCTTGGCGTACCCTGCGTCTTTGCGAGATGATTTTGTTTTCTTTTTAACCCTATGAATGAACTGGCTGTCCACCCTTAAGTTGGTAGCCTACGTTTCCATTTCGTAAAGGGTATGGCAAACGAGCTAGATTAATCACCAACTGCTTTCGTATCACTCGCTTTTATCCATTTTTCAACAATTTTCACGCCAATAAAGTGAATAAAATACCAATCAATACCTTCAATAGTTTTCTGCTCTAAGACAGTAAATTTATCGTTCTTAATCAAATAGAGCTTGCTAACATCACCCTCTTTGGGTGAATCATACAGCCACGCTTTTTTTACCTTTACAATACGCGCTTGCTTTTCTGCCTCCGCTGACTTGGATTTTTCTTCATCCTTTTTTGTTTTTACTACAGATTTAGCTTTTACAATCGTAATCCATTTACCTTTCTCACGTGCTTGCATCGCACCGTTATACATCGCAGATGCACTAATCGCGGGTAGGTAATAACGCCCTGCATAGGAAGCATTGATTAGAATACGGAAGGTTTTACTCTGCTTTTTCTCCAATGAAAAGTAACTATAAACGCGGTCATCTCTAACATCTTGATAGTCAAATTGATTGATAATGAGATGATTCTTATCTTTATCACTTTTCAGCGCATAATTAGCATTATGGATTTCCCATCCCGCCGCAACAGGCAAGGTTAGCGCGATATTTTCAACCTTAGCATTTGAGGTATTGGTTATATTGACACTCACCGCTATATCCGTACCTTGAATAACTTCGGGCTTATCATCCAGATCCAGCTCATTTGACTCCGCTATATCGGTATAGCTGACTTTCAACCTTAAACCTTTGCTAATAGATTGCTCATTACCCGCATCAGGCAATCCTTGCGTCAGAACACTGGCAAATAATTTGCTACCACTGGTATTTTTTATTTCCAGTTTAGCGCCTTTTTCATCAATGGATTTAAGCACTTGCTGTACGAAAGGTGTTTTACTATTAACATCATTATCCTGTTGATTATCAATAGCATATTTTGCACTAAAATGACTAGTATCAGCGGATAGATAACGTGATACCGCTATTAATGCCCATGCAATTCCCTGTGTGCTTTGGAAACCATCACGGTTTAACTCGGTAGCAATTTTTTCTAGTAGCTTATTAGCATCCTGTTTCTTATTCAAAGCAACGAGATTAGATAATTGCAACCCAAGATCACCCAGTTTTGAACTAAAGGTTGCAGGTGTATCCACCCTTCTTTGCTGGTTACCATTATTTACAATCAATCCATCCGTTAGGCTATTCGCCGCTTCAGGCTGACCTGCAACTTGATAGGCAGATGCCAGCATCCAACGTGCTTTCTGGCTTAGTTTTCCTGATTCACGCAGACGGTTCATTGCGCCCATTTGTGGCTTACCTGCGAGCGCTAATACATTAAGACGATAAGCTTGTGTTTGCGCATAGGTATTGCTACCTGCCAACCAACGCTGTGCAGTATTTGCCTGATAATCGAGCCAGTCTGTTAATAATTCCGCTGGTAATAAATAGCCAAGTTTCTGTGCTTCAACTAAAAAATGTCCCGCGTAAATACTCGCCCACTCATTACTATGACTACTATTGGGCCAATAGCTAAAATCACCTGTCGCTAATTGGAAACCACGCAAACGCTCAATAGCACGCTTAATATGATGTTCAATTTTTTTCTGCTTATCCTCGTTCAACTGCATTACTTTAGATAAGTAAAGCTGTGGAAAAGCAGAAGAAGTGGTTTGCTCCAGACAGCCATGTGGATAACGCACCAAATAATCTAAATGCTTTTCCATATTTAAAGATGGCACGGTGGATAGTTCTAGTGTGGTTTGATTACTGCCTTGAAGTCCATGTGGCTTAATTTGCTGTGTCCAGCTTTCTCCAGGCTCAATCACGCTGGTCGTAATACGTGTGGTCGGCTGGTTTGCTTGTCGAATATCAATCGTTACTTCGGAGGTTGTTTTATGCTCACCGCTACTGGCAATAAATTTAAGCTGCCCTTTGCCCGCTTTATTGTTAGTTTTTAGGCGTAACATTCCCAGCTTTT
>DRMS01000449.1 GCA_011322515.1 Leucothrix mucor | reverse complement strand
GCGTTAGGCGTGGTAGGCGTTCCTATCCCTTATATTGAAACAGGCATTGCTCTTTCTGGTGTTGTATTAGGTCTTGCCGTTATGTTTGCCGTGCGTCCTCCTATCTGGATTGCTGCCATTATAGTTGGTGCTTTTGCTATTTTTCATGGACATGCTCATGGTACGGAGCTACCTAATGCCACTAATCCACTTATTTTCAGTATCGGATTTGTGATTAGCACAGGATTATTACACCTTGCTGGTATCGCTATTGGCGAGCTTAAACGCTTAAATTGGGGAGAGTGGATAGTACGCGGAGGCGGAGCAATTATTGCGGTAATCGGCTTCGGCTTTTTAACTCATATGATTTCTGTGTAGAGGGGCTACCAACTTAAAGCGGGACAAGTAACGTCATGGAAAATAACCCGCACCCTTCGACAAGCTCAGGGAACTAGCCCTTCGGTAGACTCAGGACACCGCTTCCTGAGCTTTGTCGAAGGGTGCAGGTGAATAGCAGAAACATGAACTGTCCCGCCTTAAACTGGTAGCCTGTATAGGTTTTTAATTTGCAGAAATTTAAATGTTTGTGCCAGATTTTGTTGGGCTTTCTATCCTCACCCGCAACCTACACCACTCCAACTTACCGCGTTTATAGCGCAAAAAAATCCCATAAGTTTATACTTTCGTTATAAATTCTTTATAAGACTGTTATGAATCCATAAAAAAAACCATCTAAGATCTTTTATATCGTTAGCCATACTGATGGCGAGTGATATTTCAAAAATAATTGCTAATTAAAGTGGTTGCTGATTAATGGAAAAAAAGAACAAAGTATCGTTTTTTCACTCATTGACTCAGGGAACTTCTGATTAAGTCGGGTGGAATTTCTCGATAGATAAAATTGTTCAGTTTTTTCGATATAAAAGTAATCAATAGCGATGGCTATTGCTAACTTTTCTATCAAAAATCTGACAAATTCTATCTCACAGAAATTCCGATCAGAGTTAATCAGAGATTCCTCAAGCATCCCACCACCTGATGGAGAATAAAAATGAATAAATTTAAACATGCTTTTCGAGGGCTTCTTTTAGCGAGTAGCGCACTGCTATTTGCATCAACTGCTAATGCAAATGGACTCGCTTCGGATACATCCCGAAATTTAGTATTTGCTGCGTTTAGTGGTTCTGTTGCCGTGTTAGATACGTCTACGCCCTCTAGCCCTAGCTTAGTTTCTGATGTAATTAAAACACAGGGGGTCGTTAAAGATTTATTTTACGATAAACCAAATAAACGTTTATATGTCGCAGCTGATGAGGGCGATTTAGAAATATGGGATATGCAAAACCCTCAAAGCCCACAACGGATCAGTGTAACCAAGGTTTATTATTATAATACCGAAACACCTGTCATATCTGTTGCAGTGGTGGCTGATATTGCTTTTGTATCAGCGGGTTGGGGCTATATGCACCGTTTAGATGTCTCTGACCCTGCAAACCCAGTTGATCTAGGTTTTAATGGCATCGGTGGAAACGCATCCAGAGAGCTAGTGCTAGGCGATGATAATACCGTGGTTTTAGCTGGGCCAAATACTGTTCAATTTAACCTTGATAGCGATGGAAATGTTCTCTCCGCCGTTGGTTCGGCACATGACACGTCGTATCAAGTCTTTCGCACTAATGGCACAACGTATTCCTCTAGAAGTCATCTTTTAAAAATAACAGGGGTGAATAATATTGATACAGGCAATAACATTCATGATATTTACGCACAGGGTAATTTAGTCTTTACTGCCGCTGCAGATAGCGGTTTACGTATTTGGGATATCACAGATAAGAATGCGCCTTATGTTATTGGTACAGACTTATCACAATCTGCAAGTAGCGTTATTGTCAATGGTCACTATGCTTATGTCGGATTTGGCTCCACGGTAAGAGTGGTGGATATATCCACACCAAGTAGCCCAAATGTTGTGGGTTTATTTGATGCGACAGGTGGCGGGTTAAGCAATATTAATCCTATTGCCAATACTTTTCTTTCTCAATCAGTACAATCAGGAGAGACCGTTTCACTCAATGGTACTTTTTCTAGTGATGCTGATGGCAGTATTGTTGCTTACTCATGGCGACAAGTGTCAGGTACGCCTGTTACGTTGGCAAATGCAAATACAGCAACGCCTTCTTTTGTTGCTTTGTATGATGCAAGTCAAAGCAGATTAGTACAGCAGCTCAACTTTGAATTAACGGTTACCGATAATGATGGTGCAACAGGCTCAGATAATGCACAGGTTTCAGTGGGTAGAAGTGCCAATGGTAATGGCGTTATTAATGGAGGAGGAAGCGGTGGTGGTAATAATATCGCTCCAGTGGCTGATGCAGGCTCTGATATTAATGCAAAGTCAAGAAAGAAAGTCTGGCTAAATGGGCGAGGCTCTTATGACCCTGATGGATCCATCGTCAAATACTCATGGAAGCAAACGTCAGGTAAGCGTGTAAGACTGAAAAGAAGAAACAGAAGTAAGGCGAAGTTTAAAGCTCCAAAGGTAAAAGGTTCGCCAATACAACTTCAATTTGAATTAACGGTGACCGATAATCAAGGAGAAAAATCAACTTCTACTGTTAATGTG
>DRMS01000448.1 GCA_011322515.1 Leucothrix mucor | reverse complement strand
TTATTGCGCTATCACGAAGGCGATCAAGTAATGGCTACTTTTGCCGAGCATATGGGGGTAAAGGTTATCCGCATCAATGCCGAGGAGCGCTTTTTATCCGCATTAGCAGGTGAAACTGACCCAGAAGCTAAGCGCAAAATAATCGGCAAACTATTCATCGAAATCTTCGATGAAGAATCAGCCAAATTAAGCAATGCAAAATGGCTTGCACAAGGCACAATCTACCCTGATGTAATTGAATCCGCAGGTAGTCGAACAGGCAAAGCGCATTTAATTAAATCGCATCATAATGTTGGTGGTCTACCAAAAGACATGAAGCTAAAGCTAATAGAGCCATTACGAGAACTCTTTAAAGATGAAGTCCGCACAATCGGTATAGAGTTAGGATTGCCCGCTGAAATGGTGCATCGTCACCCCTTTCCAGGGCCTGGTTTAGGCGTGCGTATTTTGGGTGAAGTGAAAAAAGAATATGCGGATATGTTACGCCTTGCAGATCATATTTTTATTGAAGAACTGTATAAACATGACCTTTACGATAAAACATCACAAGCTTTTACCGTGTTCTTACCAATAAAATCAGTTGGTGTTATGGGCGATGGTCGTCGCTATGATTATGTCGTGGCATTACGTGCTGTAGAAACCATTGATTTTATGACTGCGCGTTGGGCGCATTTACCCTATGATTTCTTAGGACTAGTTTCTAATCGCATTATTAATGAAGTGCAGGGGATCTCACGGGTTACTTATGATATTTCTGGAAAGCCCCCTGCGACAATTGAATGGGAGTAGGTGATTTTAGACCAATATTAAAATAACTATCGTTATGAAAACACATAATGATTAAAATTAAAAAAGAGTCTAATGATTCACCTTAAAAGGGCTGGTCGGCTACTAGTTTAAGGTGGGACAGTTAATGTTTCTGCTATTCACTCACACCCTTCGACAAGCTAAGGAAGCTAGTTCCCTGAGCTTGTCGAAGGGTGCGGGTTTTTGCTACGACTTTACTTGTCCCGCCTTAAGTTGGTAGCTGGCTGGTCTTATTGACTAAGTGGAAGATGCTAAAATATGGGAAATTTTTGCTATTCTTCACAATTAAATCACAGGATAAATCAAGGGCATAACACCTGTGCGCTTGCGTACCCAGTTCAATGCCTTAAAAATTTTCTTATTTCGCGCAATCCGCCGTTCTAAAGCAAATTTTCCAGGAAAATCACTTAACCCTAAACCAACTAATATCGTCAGCAGACCTTGCCCTGGCGTAAACAGCATGATAATCCCTGCTAGTATAAAAATAATAGCAATAATATTTCTCAGTATACGAATGAAGAGAGAAAGCAACGGATGATGCTTATTCTTATAGGCATTATGATGTTGCTCATTGGAGAAATAATCCTCTGGCATTTTACTGATAACCCATGGAATAGCGACTAATGAGACGATAAAAGTAATAATTGAAAACAATGCCAATGTTGTCAGTAATTCAGTGCTGGGCATTATGATTATTGCTCCTGATAATATTTGAAAAATGTATCATAAACTATTTGTTGTAACTTCTCATAACTTGCAAGCAGACTTACTGTGGGG
>DRMS01000447.1 GCA_011322515.1 Leucothrix mucor | reverse complement strand
CAAAGTTCAACAGGCACAAGACCTGGTGCAAATACTCCCCCAAGAAGATCAGCAAAAGCTGCGACTTCTGCGCGATCTAAATCTAAAAGTTCATCATCAAGTAGCAGTAGATCATCTGCACCCAGTGCAAGATCTCGCTCAGGTTCGGGTAGCTTTTCTTCAGGAAAGTAATAACGTTGCAGGTCGGTAAAGTTTACGTAACCGACCACAGTACTAAAAATAAACCACGGAACACATAGAATACACGGAAAGGCATTATTTACTTTTCGTGTATTCTATGTGTTCCGTGGTTTTAATCTTTTAAGAGCCAAATCCCATTAATACTAATTACAGAAAACTTAGCAATAAGCAAACAGGCATTCTGCTCATCTCCATTCTCATTGTTGCCCTTTGTGGTATTGCCTATGAGTTGATTATCAGCACTGTTTCCAGTTATTTATTGGGTAATAGCGTTTATCAATTCTCACTTACCATTGGCTTTTTTATGTTTGCGATGGGGGTTGGCTCTTATTTATCCAAACTGCTTAGTGATGATCATATACAAAATTTCATTAGCGTAGAAATAGCTATTTCACTGATTGGTGGTGTGTGTAGCCTATTGTTATTTATTGCTTTTCCCATGGTAAGGGCGCTTTATGATGTGACCATGTATAGCCTAATTTTAATGATTGGCACACTGGTGGGTATGGAAATTCCTATCCTAACCTCTATTTTATCGCAAAAACAAAGCACGCGTGATTCAATTGCTAATGTGATGTCGCTTGATTATATTGGTGCGCTCATTGGCTCAGTTGCCTTTCCTTTATTTTTATTGCCACAATTAGGTTTAGTACGCTCATCCTTTGCGATTGGCTTAATCAATATTCTTACTGCGCTCACCAATATTTATTTTTTCAGAGATTATATTAAGCGCATTAAATTGCTCACTCTTATTAGCCTTAGCATTCTTGCGCTCTTAATTGGCTTCACTATTTATGGCACTATGCTAACGAGTTATGCAGAAAGGCATTTGTATTTTGATCAAATTATCTATCAAAAACAAACTGCCTACCAAAAAATAGTCGTTACAAAATCAGAAACAACCAACGACCAGCGCCTTTATATTGATGGACATATTCAATTCTCATCACGCGATGAATACCGCTATCATGAATCACTGGTACATCCTCTGCTTTCTATTGAGGGCAAAAAAGATAATGTGCTGATACTCGGTGGAGGCGATGGCTTAGCCATTAGGGAAGTGTTAAAACACAAAGATGTTAAGCGCATTGATCTGGTTGATATTGACCCTGAAATGACGCGCTTGGGAAAGCATCTTTTCCAACTAGCTAAACTTAATCAACATAGTTTAGACAGTGAAAAAGTGCATATTTACAATCAAGATGCCTTCACCTTTATTAATCAACACGGCATTCTTTATGACCGTGTGATTATTGATATGCCAGACCCGCACAATGAAGCGATTAATAAACTCTATTCCAGAGAGTTTTATACCATGATTATTAAGCGCATGAGTCCTGATGGATATTTGGTTTCACAAAGCTCTTCGCCCTTTTTTACGCACCGAACTTATTGGAGCATTGAAGCCACGTTAAATGCAGTCTTTAATGAGACGCTTAGTTATCATGTCAATATTCCCTCTTTTGGTGCGTGGGGGTTTCATCTTGCACGCAAGCAGGCTGAATTTCCTCAGCGCTTTGATTTTGACATAGAAACCCGATTTCTTAATACCGCAACCATGCAAGCAGCTATGGTGTTTGGTAAAGATACCCAGAAGATAGATTCACCTGTGAATACGATTATGGAGCCTAAGTTGTATCAGCTATATATTAAAGATCTGAAGACATAGACTCTCTGTACCAATACCTTCGCTAGTGTCTAATGTAGGATGGATAAGCGATAGCGCATCCGCCAGTATTCAAGCACTTAAAAATAGCGTCCCGTACAGAGAGGGAAAAGCTAAAGCTTTCATTCCAAGGAGTGAAAGCTTTAGCTTTTCAGTCATTAAGATGAAATTTAATAAGTGAACGCCTATATGTAGAGTTCTCTCGCAAAGACGCAGGTATGCAAAGGATGTTTTTATTTTTTCTTGGCGTACTCTGCATCTTTGCGAGATCATTTGTTTTTCTGTACTTCATAAACATCACATGGAGCTGAACGGTTCTCTCTACAAAACCCCACTACTTTTAATATTCAAATAAGCATTTATTAATTCAACGCTTAAATGTTCAGGCGTAGTTTCTAGCGCGCTAGTTCCATTATGCAGTAGCTTTTCAAAGGCTTTTTTACGGTGTTGCAAGTATTGATGGGTGGCGGCATTGAGAATAGCGTCAGATAGTTTTTCGATGGGTTTATGCAATACATTATCAATTGCTTTTTCACGCAAGCTACTAACAAGTACTAAGTGACGCTTACGTAGCAAATTAATTGCTGGCAGTAAATCATCGCTATCTTCATCACGAATATTGGTTAATATAATAATCAAGGCGCGCTTTTTATGGCGAATCATTAAGTCCGTTGCGGCTTTACTAAAATCTGGCGATTCACTACTGGGTTGCAGATCATAGATTGTATTTAAGATTTGCTGAATGGTGTGATAACCCTTGCGCGGTGGTATCCAGCGTGATTCTCCTGAAAAGGTGCCTAGCCCTACGGCATCACCTTGGCGCAATGCGACATAGGAGAGTAGTAAGATCGTATTTAGCGTGTGATCAAAATGTGATAGATCATCTTCTTTGGCTAACATACGATGCCCACAGTCGAGCATAAAGATAATTTCCTGATCACGCTCATCCTGATATTCACGTGAGATAAGCTTTAGGCTACGCGCCGTTGCTTTCCAGTCAATTTGGCGTAATGCATCGCCTTCACGATATTCACGTAGTTGGTGAAAATCTTGCCCTTCACCACGACGACGCTTTTTAATAATCCCCATTTGGCTTAGATTATTAT
>DRMS01000446.1 GCA_011322515.1 Leucothrix mucor | reverse complement strand
TTGAAACATTAATAAAGCATGCTGTTGAAAAGAAAAATTCACCGATTAATAGCTTGACGGATCTTTCCTACTTAAAAGTCTATTTATGTGATTTATTTATGCTCTCAGTAACGGAGGAGTTATTAATTCGTCGTTATGGTCGTCAATTACCGCCCGTGTTGTTTTTGCGGGGTGATGTTTGCGAGACTGGTATGCTGATAGAGATTGAGGCTGCCTATATTAGTGAAGAGTGAAACTAGGCTACCAACTTAAGGCGGGACAAGTAACGTCATGGCAAATAACCCGCACCCTTCGACAAGCTCAGGGAACTAGCCCTTCGGTAGACTCAGGACACCGCTTCCTGAGCTTGTCGAAGGGTGCGGGTGAATAGCAGAAACATGAACTGCCTCACCTTAAACTGGTAGCCTGAAACTATTAGTTTTTTTCGTATTACTAGCGTTGCTTATTAAATTCTTTTTCTAGTTACGAGACTAGGGAGACTGTACGAGCTACGCCACTGACGATGCCTTGTAATCATAAAGACTTAAGGATCAAGTTTGGAATCAAATAATTTAGTTGTTTGGAATGAACCTTCATTAATAATTTCAACTGTAGAACGGGCAGAGTTATACCAAGTTGAAGTAATGAATATTACAAAAGATGAAATAAAAAATTCTATGAGGGGTGTCCTCATGGAAAAGAATAATATAGCGCCTAGGCCTGCTTCTCAGTATAAAATATCCAGTGATATAGCAGATAGGCTGTTTATACATAATCCAGATGAGTGGTCACCAAAGCGTTGTGTTTGTATGGCTACAAAAGATAGATTGACATTGACTAATGAGCATTGGATTATAATTGCTATTTATAGAGCATTTTATTTAAAGAATCAATACTCTCCTCGAGTAGGTCTTGTACGTAATGATATTATCAAGCATCTTGTCAATAAAAAAATACCTGTTATTAATGCGCGAGAATTTCATTCCTATTTTAATGTTTATAATTTTTTTCCATTAGGATTTATTCAGTCCTCAAGTTTAGCAGGAATGCCACCAATCCTACATGCTGGGTCACCCTATTATTAGGAACGAGCACGGAATAACTTCCCGAAGTTCTAACGCAGAATTTTTATTTCAGCTTGAATGATCTCATTCGTTGCATAGTCACTCTATGCAACGAATGAGATCATTCAAGCTGGGATAAAAAAGCAAGTTAGAGATCGGGAAGTTGTTTCGTGCTCGTTCCTTAGGTTAATTATTAGGGGTGCTATTTATCAAATCTTGCAGTTTTAAGCGTAAACTATCATTTTTTTGCTGATTGGAAAGTGAATTTTTTCTTTCCCCCTCCTCAGTCTTAACTACTTTTTTCTGTTTTTCTTCACTTTTTTTTAGTTTTTTGGTTTCTTTTTTAACAACTGGAGTAAGCGTTTTTTTACTAAGATAAGGTTTGATGGCTATAACGGGCTGTTGATCATTTTGTTGTTGACTAGCTGTATCTGGCTTTTTATCTTCTGCTTTCAGATCAGAAGTTTCAGGCAATCGCTTTAAGTCTTTAGCAACGTTGTTATCCATCTTTATTTTGCCCATTTTTTTTAGCTTCATGCGTAGCAACTGCGCGCTAACTGCCTTGCTTATATTTTTTTGATGCTCGCTACTTTTCTCCTCCGCCCACGCGACTTTGCCAAAAAGCAATAGAGCCGCAAGCAAAAATTTAGTTGTAAATTCAATCATTTTTTACTCCTATCATTTTGTGATTCAGGATAGCTTTACATTTTTATTTTCATCATTTCAGATGTTTTATCAGGAATTTTGATGATTAGCAATCAAACAAATAGCCGTTATCAGTTTAAAATTGGGACGCCCTACAAGTAGGAGCACACAATAAATCTAGCATGTTGTCCGTGTATTTTCCGATCTTCTGCCTTAGGAAGTTTCAAGTAATGAATCCACTCCTATTGCGCCGCTTTTTTATTCCTGATTAGAACATATTAAAAGATGTATAATCGCTCTACGCAACGATTGATAGGACTCAATCAATTGCTACAACACCCCACTAAAACAATATTATTATTAATTAAGGCCGTCATAGAGTAAGCATGAGTAATACCTGACATGTCGCCCTCACAAGCTTCTTCAGTCGTTACAATAAGTGCTGAATGATTAGAGGAAACTGCTTTTGTCACCCGAATACCAGCTTCAGGAGGTCTTCCCGAAGGTATTTTTTGGAAGCTAATTGGAGCTTGAAAATTACCTATATCATAATTATTAAACTTGACAGTATTGCTTGCGGTTATCTCCAAGCTCCAAAATGGCTCTGCTCCAGAGCATTGAAAGGTTTGCAAAGTAGCAACACGAAGATAATAAGCATTAACCCATCCAATATTACCTTTCCAGCTAATTTTAGACCATTTACTACGATGATTTTGAACCGTTTTTAGCACCGTTATTCGTGTAGCATTAAAAGGGAGTGAAGTGACTATCGATGCGGAAACCCGCGCAGCGTTGCGCATATTAAGCGAGTCTGTCGAATCAACATGGGTGACTTCATATAAATCAGCTAGTGCAACACTCGATAAAAAAAAGGTTGTAAAAATAATAATTAATATTTGTTTCATAATCTAATTCCTTTAGGAGCAATCATTTTATTTCAGGACTATTCCTTAATTTTTTTATCACTCATATAAATAAGTCTTATTACTAGGTAAGAAGTTCCTCAAATTATACTTTTGCACCCATTTTTCACAGGAGCTTCATTTATTTTTTCTGTTTTAATCATGTCTCCAATAGAGCCGATCTACATTAACCGATTGGTTCATTTTAGCTTTATTCTGTGAGGTTAATATAGATTCAAATTTACATCTTGATTTTTATCCACCACACCCTATTTAATCAGCGTATAAGGGATATATTTATGAGGGAATTAGCACCTCCTCCACTGACTTGATGTATAATGCCCCGTTTTTTGTGTTTTTAAGAAAGGTCTCTTTATGAGTGCTAGCAAAGATTGTAATGACAATAGCTGTAGTTTGCCTGATATAGCAAACGAACCCCATTCAGGACCCAATTCTCCATTAAATTGGGTAGGCATGAGTGAGATAGAAATGCCTGTTTTTTTAATCAATGGAAAAAAGGAGCGCATTCAATCCGTTGCTCGTGTTCAAGCTTATGTTAATTTGACCGACCCTAATAGCAAGGGTATTCATATGTCGCGCTTATACATTGCTATTGATGAAATTCTAAGTAATGATGCCTTAACCCCCGCCTTATTACGTAAAGTGGTTAAATCATTCGCCGAATCACATGAAGATATTAGCGACTCTGCCTATCTGGAGTGTCGAGTGAATTTCTTTGAACGTAGAAAATCTTTAAAAAGTGACAATGCGGGTTGGAAGAGCTATAAAGTTCGTCCTATTATTTCCCTGCGTAAGGGCAAAATAAGCACTGAATTAAGCGTTGAAGTACCCTATTCCTCAACCTGCCCATGCTCTGCCGCATTAGCGCGAGATATTATTCAACAAGGTTTCAAAGCGCAGTTTGCTGAGCAAGAAACAGTAGATTATGTTGCCGTACACGATTGGTTAGGCACTACTTCTGGCATCAGCGCAACGCCACATAGCCAACGTAGCGTTGCACAAGTACGAGTAAAGCTGAATGATCGTGTTGATGATTTGCCTATTTCACGCTTAATTGATCAAATTGAAGATGCATTGCAAACCCCCGTGCAAGCGGCGGTGAAGCGAGAAGATGAGCAAGAGTTTGCGCGTTTAAATGCCGCTAATCTTATGTTTTGTGAAGATGCAGCCAGACGTTTACAAGCTGCTTTGATACAAGATAATACGCTGGATGACTTTTGGATTCGGGTTAATCATATGGAAAGCTTGCATCCACATAATGCCGTTGCGGTAGTGGTTAAGGGCGTAGAAAACGGTTATCGAGATGATCCACGAGAGTTTCCGTTGTAGCATATTATTTCTCACAAAGACGCAGAGCACGCCAAAGAAAGCTAGAAAAGCAACACTTCTGTAGCCTATAAGTATAGTATGGGAGATAGTAGCAACGCACTATCCCGTATTATGTAAACTTCATACGG
Organism: Leucothrix mucor; assembly: GCA_011322515.1. Taxonomy (GTDB): domain Bacteria; phylum Pseudomonadota; class Gammaproteobacteria; order Thiotrichales; family Thiotrichaceae; genus JAGLBW01. The sequence continues at coordinate 1,263 of DRMS01000446.1, read as the reverse complement.
CTACCAAAGTGTAGCCATTTTCATTAGCTACAAAGGGAAATATGCCAATAATAAATAAAAACGTCATAGGCAAACCATCTTTCCTACTCCCCTCTAAAGAACTAGTCACCTTATTACTAGCATTACTCACCCTAACCCTGTGGCGTTACAACGTAATGTCTACGATGAGTGATAGCATCACCAGCTTGTATATAGATGAAGCACAGTATTGGTTTTGGTCACAAAATCTTGATTTAGGCTTCTATTCTAAGCCCCCTGTTATCGCTTTAATTATCGCGGCAACTACCTCTGTTTGCGGGGATAGTGAAACCTGTATTCGTGCAGGTAGCTTGATTATTTACCCTTTAACCACGCTATTAATTTATTTCAGCGCGGTCTTTTTATTTAATCGTCGCATTGGACTCGTCAGTGCCTTGGTGTTTATAACACTACCCGCCGTTAGCCTGTCATCATTGGTGATTTCTACTGATATTGCACTGTTCTTCTTCTGGGTATTAGCTTTTTATGGCTTTATCCGCGCCCTAGATTCAAACGCATGGCATTGGTGGCTACTAATGGGTTTTGCGGGCGGTATGGGAATGGAAAGCAAATATACTATGGGCATTTTTGTATTCTCTGCATTGGCTTATTTGCTCGCTAGCAAACAATTTGCAATATTTAAAAATCCGCGCCTATGGGTTGCTACCTTATTAGCCTTTGCATTATGGCTACCCAATTTATATTGGAATGCACAGCATGGCTATATCACCTTTGTACATACCTCCGAAATAGCTGAATTTGAACAACGCTTATTTCACTGGGATGAACTAGGCACCTTTATCATTGGGCAGCTACTGGTTTTTGGCCCTGTCTTTTTTATACTATTTTTAATCCTCAGCTTTACCCAAAAACTCAAACACAAAGCGCTCTTAATCAGTTTTAGCTGGATGTTTTTAGGCATTATTTTACTACAAGCCTTATTTGGACGCGCTAATGCAAACTGGGCTGCGCCTACTTATATTACTGCGAGTATATTAGTTGCCGCATGGTTATTAGAAAAAAACCGCATACGTTTATTAATCACGGCTATCACTATTAATCTCGCATTAGGCGCATTGGTTTATCACACCGAAGCCATTTTTAATCTGGCAGGATATGAATTAAGCAGTAAAACAGATTTACGCAAGCGCTTAAAAGGATGGCGAGAAATAGGTCTGCACTATAAAGCTATTCAAGCACAATACCCAGAAGCCATCTTACTCGGCACAGACCGCACCATACTAT
>DRMS01000445.1 GCA_011322515.1 Leucothrix mucor | reverse complement strand
GGATTCAGCAGGATGAGATGCTAGTTACGGCACATCATCAGGATGATCAAGCGGAGACCTTATTGGTGCAATTATTTCGTGGCGCGGGTATTAATGGCTTAGCAGCTATGCCTGTGATAAGTGATTTTGCTAGTGGTCAGCATATGCGTCCCTTATTAGATCAGTCACGGGAGTCATTAGAGCAGTATGCACAACAGCATAAACTAGACACTATCGAAGACCCTAGCAATCAGGATCAATGTTTTGATCGTAATTTCTTACGCCATGCTATTATCCCGCGCTTAAAAAATCGTTGGAAAAGTATCAACCAACTATTAGCACGAGCAGCACACCATCAGGCAGAGGCAAAAAATTTATTAACAGAATACTTGCGGCAGGATTTACCCGTACTCGTAGGTAAGCGCAGTGGAACGCTATCAATTAAAAAATTAAAGCAACTATCATTAGCGCGTCGCAAAGCTATCATTCGCTATTTTATTGATCAAAAAGGTTTCCTTGCCCCCTCAGAAAAAAAGCTCCATCATATTTTATCGGATGTATTAAATGCAGGGCAATCAGCAATGCCTTGTGTGCATTGGCAAGGGGTAGAGGTGCGCCGTCATCAAGGTGATCTTTATGCAATAGCCCCTCTCACACCACATAATACGCAACAAATAATTCATTGGGATACCAACCAGCCCTTGCAACTTCACTGCTTAAATAGGATATTAAAAAGTGATCAATTAGAAGGGATTGATGCCCTGTTGGTAAAGCATAATCACAAAGTAGAGGTGCGTTTTCGTCAAGGTGGAGAAAAGATTTATCAAGCGCAAAGAAAACACACTCAGAGTCTGAAAAAAATCTTTCAAGAAATGCATATACCCACTTGGGAACGGGATCGTATTCCATTAATATACATCGACAATAAATTAGTATTTATCGTATTCAAAAATTAGGGGAAAGAATTGAAATTATTAGAGCGCATATTTGAAAGTTTTTTATGGAATAGCCGTTTAATGGTAATCGCAGCGGTGCTAGTCAGTCTTATGTCGGCGGCTGCGGTGCTGTATATGTCAAGCGTGGATGCGTGGATTATGGTGAGTCATTTAGGAGACTATATTTCTCCATCACTGTCTGCCGAGGCGCGTATTGAACTGCGTGCTGAAACCATTAAGCATGTGGTTGAAATTATTGATGGCTATTTATTAGCAACCGTTCTACTGATCTTTGCGCTGGGTTTATATGAATTATTTATTAGTAAAATTGATGTCGCTGAAGATAACGAAGGTGCATCAAAGATTTTAATTATTAACACGCTAGATGACCTTAAAAACCGTTTGGCTAAAGTTATTTTAATGATATTAATCGTGCGCTACTTTGAGCATGCACTTAATATGAAATTTGATACACCACTGGATCTTTTATATTTTGCAGGTGGTATCGCGTTGCTTGGTTTGGCGCTTTATTTGACGCATAGTCATGGTGATAATAAAAAAGAACATTAGTAATCCAAAGAAATTAAACAGCGACCAATTTAAAGTAGGGCAAAAAAAAACATATCTCTCGCAAAGACACAGAGTATGCAAAGTAGATTTCTTTTTCCTTAGGAACGTGCACGGAATAACTTCCCTAAGTTCTAACGCAGAATTTTTATTTCAGATTGGATGAACTCATGAGGCGCATAGTTACTCTACGCAACGAATGAGATCATCCAAGCTGGGATAAAAAGGCAAGTTAGAGATCGGGAAGTTGTTTCGTGCACGTTCCTTAATTAAATGGGAAATGTAATATCTTTTCTTCGCGTACTCTGCGTCTTTACGAGATAATTAAGATACGTCTTACACTCTATTTATAAAAAAGTGTGGCTACCAACTTAAGGCGGGACAAATAAAGTCATAGCAAACAACCCGCACCCTTCGACAAGCTCAGGGAACTAGCCCTTCGGTAGACTCAGGACACCGCTTCCTGAGCTTGTCGAAGGGTGCGGGTGAATAGCAGAAACATGAACTGTCCCGCCTTAAATTGGTAGCCAAAAGTGTCAACTGGGAACTTCCTATTCCTAATACCGTTTTTACTCCAGAAATTTCTTTAAATTATTCTCCTTAAACTCATCCTTATCCACCTTCAAATAAGCCACACCTTCACTTAAAGAAAGTGCACTTTCCTTAACTCCAGCCACTTGCGCAAGTAACTGCGCTGTTTTAGCGGGGTCATGTAGAGCATTTGGATTTAATTTAAAAATCCGACTCTGATAAAACTGAGGTTGTGGTAAACCCAGTGCAACTAATAGCCATAGTGCAGCAACAATAGCGCCAAATAACAATACGCCCTGAATCCCCCAATAACTTGAAACCAGTCCTCCAAGCGTTCCACCTGCAAAAATTCCTAGAAATTGCGCAGTAGAAAAAACACCCATCGCAGTCCCTTTATTATTAACATTGGAGTATTTAGCGACAAGGGAAGGTTGTACCGCCTCTAAAAAATTAAAACCAATAAAGAAAAGCAAAAATCCCAGTAATAGCATTAGCATAGTGTCTGTCATTAACCCCATTGTCATCTGGGCAATAATTAATACACTAATAGAAGTGATAAATAAGGGTTTAATTTTATGATATTTTTCAGCAATGATGATGAAAGGAATGGACAGAGTAAAAGAAACTAGCAATACAGGGAGATAGATTTTCCAATGCTCTACGCTTACAAGCCCTAGTGTGTCACGAAAGATAAGTGGAATAACGGTAAAGTTTGCGGAAAGAATCATATGCAAAATAAACACGCCAATATTCATGCGTATTAAAGTCGGATCGCGTAATGCGGATGATAGATAGCCTTTAATAATGCCCGCATCTCGATGAGAGTACAAAGCAGGAGGCTGCGGTACGACAAATAAAATCAGTAAAATACCCGAGAATGCTAACCCTGTTGTTACCCAAAAAATACCGCTAAGACCTGCCCATTCGCTAATAAGTGGTCCAATCACCATCGCTACACCAAATGAAACGCCAATGGTCATACCAATAACTGCCATAACCTTGGCTCGATGCTCTTCACGGGTAAGATCCGCAGCCAATGCCATCGTCGCCGCTGCAATAGCACCTGAACCTTGAATTGCCCGACCTAAAATAAGTATTTCGATATTATTTGCTAGCGCCGCGATGACACTACCAATAGCAAAGAGAAGCAATCCACCTGCTATAACAGGTTTACGTCCCATTTTATCAGACAATAAACCCAGTGGAATTTGCAGTAGAGCCTGTGTTAGTCCATAAATACCAATTGTCAAGCCAATCATAAAAGGCGTTATATTTGGAATATTTTCAGCATAAAGAGTAAAGACAGGCAGGATCATAAACAGACCTAGCATACGCACCGCATAGACGGCTGCTAGTGAAACCGCTGTTCGTTTTTCAAGGTTATTCATAAAGGTTAGAGAATCCTAGATTGCACAAGGGACGAGAAGCTAATATGGTATCGCACTTCTATTTTATGTGCTTTGATAATTGCTATTTTTTTGAATGGTATCACTCTCATACCTGTAATTCTCAATTTTAATTTAGCTCATCAAACAAGCAAAATACTCCCAATTGTTCTTTCTCTGAATGCTTGCGCTCTGAATCCTTACTTGTCTCGGCAAAGCCAACCAATATAAAAAATAAACGCATTCACAACAATAACGGTTTGATAAAATTGTCTTGCTTTATTCATAACAGATCCTCTGGTATTAAATATTTTTTGTAATTATGAGTTGTTTAGGAAGTTTCAAGTAATGAATTTACCTATAGACATTCATTTATTAAATTTCAGCACCCTTCGACTCCGCTCAGGGAGCTGTACCCTGAGCGGAGTCGAAGGGTGCAATTATTTATGTGAAAAACTATATATGGCGCTGATTTTTTGTTCCTGATTAGAGCATCTCAAGAGGCGCATAGTTGCTCTACGCAACGATTGAGATGATTCAAGCAGGAGCAAAAGGGCAAGTAAGATGGGTAAAATCATTGCTTGGAACTTCCTTACGTCATACAGTTTTCACACAGACAATGCATTTCAAGCTGCGGGTAGAGCAAGTGAAATCCTGCTTCTTTAATATTTTGCTGCAAGGCTTTAATGGTTGATTGATTGGTATTAATTTCTTTAACCTGTAGGCATTCGTTACAAATTAAGAATTGTGTTACCTCATGATCATGATCACAGGTAATATGAGAACAAGCCACAAACTTATTGGCAGAGTTTAACTTGTGTACCAATAGCTGTTGTTGCAGAAAATCTAATATCCGATACACCGACATGGCAGGCATGGCTTTTCCAAACTCATTTTTACAAAAATCAACAATCTCATAAGCAGACATAGCTTTGTCGGATTGTAATAAACTTAAAAGAATATATTTTCGCTTACTCGTTAAGCGCGTACCATATTCTCCACAATCTGACTCAGCACGTTCAAGGCACTCCTGAATATTATTCATCGTCTTTATCACCCAATCTGCTTCTTCAATTTTTCGTTAGGAAGTTCCAAGTAATCAATTTACCTATATGACGCTGATTTTTTGTTCCTAATTGGAGCATCTCAAGAGGCGCATAGTTGCTCTACGCAACGATTAAGATGATTCAAACAGGAGCAAAAGGGCAAGTAAGATGGGTAAAATCATTGCTTAGAACTTCTTTACGATACGCTATATCATTAAAACGATACAATGTATCATAGCCAAAATTTTATTGTTTAAATGTTTTATCTTGCGGAGTTTTACATGAATCAAGCCTCTTTATATTCACTAGCGAGTGTCATTATTGTTAGTCTTGTTTCTTTGCTTGGCGTTTTTGTTTTGTCAATCAATGAAAAAATATTACGAAAATACCTTTTTCTAATGGTCAGTTTAGCGGTGGGTGCTTTGCTTGGTGGAGCGTTCCTTCATCTTATCCCTGAGTCTTTTCAGAAAATCGCCAATAGCACCATCGTTTCTATGGAAATTATTGGTGGTATTGTACTGTTTTTCATGCTCGAAAAATTCTTACACTGGCATCACCACCACGGTGATGGATGTGAGAATACAAAAGAAGGACATATTTATCCCGTTGGACGCATGATATTAATAGCCGATGGCGCGCATAATTTTATTGATGGGATTGTTATTGGAGCTGCTTATTTAGTCAGTATCGAAGCAGGAATCTCTGCAACCGTTGCCATTCTTCTCCATGAAATACCCCAAGAAATTAGTGACTTTGGGGTGCTTTTACATGCAGGTTATAGCAAAGCAAGAGCATTATGGGTGAATTTTCTATCCGCACTGACTGCTGTATTTGGTACGGTACTGGTGCTGTTTGCGGGTAGTTCCAGCGCAAGTCTCACTATATGGCTTCCGCCTATTGCTGCAGGGGGCTTTATCTATATTGCAATGAGTGATTTGATACCCGAAATGCATAAGCATAAATCGGCGAAAGAATCTTTTTTGCAAATAATGACACTGTTTATTGGGATTGGTATTATGTTGCTTTTGCTTCTTTTAGAGTAGAAGCACATTGATTAATAAAGCCAGTGCTAAACGCCGTTTAAAAAACTGGATAACAGGAATCGAAGCCAGTTCGCTCATCTGCTTTACTTCTTTTATCAAAACGCTACGCTACCACTTTGATGAGATTGCCAACTATTTTGTATCCCATAAAAGCAGTGGATTTGTTGAAGGTCTCAAACAAAATCAAAGTAATCAAACGACGTTGTTATGAAATTTTTAGACTGGATCATTTATTGCAGAGAATATATTCTTGATATTCAATGGTATGCACTGTTTAAATGATATAGCTCCCACAAAAATTCTAGGAGAGCTATTATTTATAACCATTAGGATTATTACTCTGCCATTTCCAAGTATCATCACACATGGCTTGAAGCCCTTTACTTGCTTCCCAAGCAATGAGTTCTTTTGCATAGTTAGGGTCAGCATAACAACAGGCAATATCACCTGCTCTGCGTGCTATAATTTCATAAGCAATTTCTTTGCCTGATGCCAGTTTAAAGGCTTCAACCATTTCCAAAACCGAATAGCCTTTTCCTGTTCCTAAATTCACTGTGTAAAGATTGTCAACCTTGCTATTTTCAAATGCCTGAAGCGCTTTTACATGCCCTTTGGCTAGGTCAACTACATGGATATAATCCCGCACACCTGTTCCGTCAGGCGTATCATAGTCCCCTCCAAACACAGATAACTGTTCTAATTTTCCAACCGCAACGCCTGAAATATAAGGCATTAGGTTATTGGGAATATCGCTAGGGTCTTCACCGAT
>DRMS01000444.1 GCA_011322515.1 Leucothrix mucor | reverse complement strand
TAAAGAAAGCCACTACCTGCTGCCGCGATCTTCTTAATACGTTGTGGTTGCGTTGTAGGCGAAAGTAGGAAAATAGGGTCAATATCATGTGGTTTCAAGGCTTGCCGTAAATCTTCACTTTCTTCCGGCGGCATATCCACTGTCAATAAGCCATCAACACCCGCTTCTGCACCCTGCTTTGCAAAATTTTCATAGCCCATCGCTTCCACAGGATTCATATATCCCATATAAACAAGGGGAGTGATTGCATCCTGTTGACGAAACTCCCGCGTCATTTCCATCACATCCCTTAAACTAACCTGATGCTTTAAGGCACGCTCACAAGCAAGCTGAATAGTTGGACCATCCGCCATTGGATCAGAAAAAGGAATCCCTAATTCAATAATATCAGCCCCCGCTTCAACCATGCGATGCATTAATGGTACGGTAATGGTAGGGTTGGAATCTCCTGCGGTAATAAAAGGTATCAGTGCCGTTTTATGTTCTTTCTTTAAACGCTCAAAGCAAGCTACTATGCGACTCATAAACTAATCCCCTCTAGTGCTGCAACGGTATTAATATCCTTATCACCACGTCCTGATAAATTGACAATAATGGTTTGATCTTTTGACATGGTTGGCGCGAGTTTAATCGCATAAGCCAAGGCATGGCTACTTTCTAAGGCAGGAATAATCCCTTCAATGCGAGTCAGCGCATGAAAGGCTTCCATCGCTTCATCATCCGTTATTGCCACATAATTAGCCCGTCCAATATCTTTTAACCATGAATGCTCAGGACCAACACCTGGGTAATCCAAGCCCGCAGAGATAGAATGAGGCTCAATCACCTGACCATTTTTATCCGCCATTAAATACATACGATTACCGTGCAACACACCTGGTTTTGCCTTACATAATGGCGCTGCATGTTGCCCCGTTTCTAATCCATAACCTGCTGCTTCTACGCCATACAATGCTACATCAGCATCGGATAAAAACGCATGGAATAAACCAATGGCATTCGAACCACCACCCACACAAGCGATAAGTGCATCAGGCAAACAACCTGCTTGCTCCTGAATCTGCTCACGTGCTTCTCGACCGATAATGGTCTGGAAATCACGCACCATCGCAGGATAAGGATGCGGCCCTGCCACCGTGCCAATACAATAAAAGGTATCATCAACATTGGTCACCCAATCACGCATTGCCTCATTTAACGCATCTTTTAAAGTTTTAGAACCTGAGGTGACAGGGCGAACTTCAGCCCCCAATAATTTCATTCGATACACATTAGGCGCTTGACGAGCCACATCCACCTCGCCCATATACACCACACATTCCAACCCTAAGCGCGCCGCAATTGTCGCTGTAGCAACACCATGTTGACCTGCACCCGTCTCCGCAATAATGCGCCCTTTCCCCATATGCTTGGCTAATAGTGCCTGCCCAATGGTATTGTTTATTTTATGCGCACCCGTATGGTTTAAATCTTCACGCTTTAAATAAATCTGTGCGCCACCCAACTCTTTAGACCAACGTTCCGCATGATAAAGCGGACTAGGACGACCCACATAATGTTTAAGATCTTTATTATACTCCGCTTGAAAATCAGCATTGTCTTTAAGCTGATAATACGCATTACGTAAATCTTCAATCGCTTCCATTAAGGTCTCAGCCGCAAAACAGCCACCAAAAATACCAAAATGTCCCGCTTCATCGGGCATGGAGTTCCAATCAAAATGACTGAAATCCACCTTCTCTTCACTGTTATTGCTCAACGCAATTCACCTCGTTAACCTGTTGCATTAATGCTGTCATTTTTTGTTTACTCTTAATTCCTGGTGCAGACTCCACACCACTACTTAAATCAACCGCATACACCGATGTTGATTTTATCGCCACTGCAATATTATCAGGATTTAAACCACCCGCCAGTATAATGGGTTTAGGATAATAAGTAGGAATATCATTCCAGTCAAAAGTATTTCCCGTCCCACCCGCCGCTCCTGGCGCATGACCATCAACTAAAAAAGCTTTAGCATCGGGGTACTGATCGGCATAGCGTGCAAAATCATCCAAACCAATCATCCCAACCGCCTTTATATAAGGGCGTGAGAAACTAGCACAATACGGCGGTGATTCCGAGCCATGAAACTGTAATAAGTCCAGCGGCACTTGCTCTAAAACGGCTTCAACCTCTTGCTGGCTTGCATCTAAAAATAAACCAACCACACTAATAAAAGGTGGCAATGCAGCGCAAATCTCAGTCGCTTGTTGAATCGATACATAACGGGAGCTTTTAGGATAGAACACCAAGCCAATTGCATCAGCGCCAGAATCGCTAACCGCTAAGGCATCGTTAACAGAAGTTATACCACAAATTTTTACTTTAATAGCCATACAATGTCACATCAATTAATCAGTACAGCAGGACATCATAGCAAAGATGATTTTTAGGGGGATAGCTTTTTCAGTAAACAAACAATTAGGCTACCAATTTAAGATGGGATTATTAATGGTTGCCAACTTAAGGCGGGACAAGTAACGTCATGGCAAATAACCCGCACCCTTCGACAAGCTCAGGGAACTAGCCCTTCGGTAGACTCAGGACACCGCTTCCTGAGCTTGTCGAAGGGTGCGGGTGAATAGCAGAAACATGAACTGTCCCGCCTTAAATTGGTAGCCAGTAAATTCATTACTTGGAACTTCCTAACCATCAACATAACTACAGCCAATTGAACTTTATTTCACCCGCTGAACGTCATGTAGGTTTAGACGGTACAATGTTGCAACAATGCAAGCAGATTTTAGAAGAAGCACGTAGAGTTAATCCAAATCGCTGGTCAGGTTCTGTCAGAAATTGTGAACCTATTGGATCAGTTATGTTGAGCCCTGATCGGGAATTAAATATGAGCTTGAAAACAGGCGAATAAATATTAATCATAAGGTGACAACTATCTTGAAAAACACTGATGCCGACAAATAAATAAGTAACTAATAATACCGAAAAGAACCCACAATAATGCCTTGAATAATTACCTTGCTAGAAGAATAAAACATTGACTCCATTGAGGCATTTGCTGGACGCAATTCAATATGATCTGACTGAGGGTAATAATATTTTAGTGTTGCTTCTTCCCCATTAATTTCATCTGTTATTAGCGCTACAATGATTTCCCCTTTTTCCGCTACAGCTTGTTCGCGAATTACAACATAATCACCATTCATGATACCTGCTTCAATCATTGAGTCACCTGCAACCTGCAATATATACTGCCCTGAATTTTGGTAATGTTGGTTTATATCTAATTCTTGAGGATCACTAAAGGCTTCAATGGGACTACCTGCGGCAATTTTTCCAACCAAGGGCAGTGAGTTTTTTTTATTCTTTTTTAAGCAATAGGCCGCTTTTCCTTCTGTTGATTGTAAATAATCTTGAGCAATTAAGTTTTTTATGTGCTTGTGGACGGTGCTACTCGAACTCATACCAAGTAACTTGCCTATTTCTGTTAAAGTTGGCTGCCTACTCTGGCTACTGATGAATGCCTTTATGCAATCAAATACTTCCAGTTGTTTTTGTGTCAACATGGTTT
>DRMS01000443.1 GCA_011322515.1 Leucothrix mucor | reverse complement strand
ATATAAATTTTCAATGACTTCACTTGTACTCGCAGGATTATTCACAGCAGGTTGCTCACAGCAACAAATACAAGAACGATCTGAGCCTATGCCAGAGCCACCTCCTGTTGTACAGCCAGAACCTACACCTGCTCCTGTTGTTGTAAGACCTGCTCCCGTTGTTGTAAGACCAGCGCCTGTTATAAAACCCGCTCCTGTTGTTAGACCTGTACCACGTCGCCATGTCAACCCTGATTGTCACTATCACCCTGCGAATTCTATGAGCAAGGCACTTAAGCATTGTCATAAAAATCCTAAAGGTCAACATCGTTATGGTAACAGAGTCGTTAGAAAAGCAGCTCCTATTAGAAGAGCACCCGCTCCTGTTGTCAGAAAAGCACCTGTAGTACAAAAGCCTCGTATTGATGTGCGTGCGCTACAAAGAAAACTAAAATCAAAAGGCTATTACAAAGGAGCTATTGATGGTGTTGTTGGTGATGGAACTCGTGATGCATTGAGACGCTTCCAAAATCGTTAATAATTAAAATAGTTAGTTTGAGTTATTTTTTGCCGTATTCACCACTAGGTGTTTACGGCATTTTTATTTCCACTAGATAAGTAGGAGGGCACAATAAATCTAATATTTGGTTCGTTTGTTTTTTGATCTTCTGTGTTATCGTTGCGTGTCTGCTAGGCGCCTCAATAATGCCTTAAAGTTCAAAAAATAAACGCCGAAAATTTTGTTAGATTTATTATGACCTCTTATTTACAAAGTGATGTCATATAGATAGAGGCACTTAATGATTTTTTGTAGAATTAGTTGGCATCATTCATATTCTAGTTGATACTCCTTTTTTGGCTTCCTTGGAATGATGAAGAGAAAAAAGTGTAAACTACTTTTACATTTAGTGAAGGATGCCAGTTAGTGTTTGTTTTTCAACCAAAAGGAGTTTTTATGCGCTATTTATATCAATGGCTTTTGCCCGTTCTACTACTCATCTTTATGACTGCCTGTGGTGGTAGCAGTTCAAAAATAATACCCACCAAAGCAGGTGATTTGATCTCTGTCTCAAAGTTATCGACCCGTACTATGGGGGAAATAAAAACAGGATTAGGAGGTCTCACGGCACTAGGAGATCTTCGCTATGATGTTGATACCTATAAAGTTATTTATAAAACAACGGATACCAAAGGTGTTTTAATTAATGTCTCAGGGTTACTAACTGTACCCAAAAAGGATGCAGGTGTAACAAGCCCACGATTAAGCCTTCATCACGGCACTATTCTGGAAAACAAAGAGGCACCTTCCTTTAATCATCAAGCCTTTAGCACCGCCGTTATAGCGGCTTCACTGGGGTATATTGTTACAGAGGCTGATTATATTGGTTATGGCGAGTCAGCTGATCGAATACACCCGCATACACAAAAAGAGACCTTATCGGGAGCGGCAATTGATCTATTGCGTGCTAGTAAAACATGGTTAATGCAACAAAATATTGCGCAAAATAAACAATTATTTTTAGGGGGATACTCCGAAGGAGGCTATGCAACCCTAGCAGTGCAAAAGCGTATTCAAGAAAGCTTATCAGAGGAGTTTACTGTCACTGCATCGGTACCCGCTGAATCTGCTTATAATATAACAGCAACATCACAGCTACAGCCTGATGATAGGGTGTATAGCTTTCTATTTTATGCTTATATTATGAAGTCATATGATGAAACTTATGAGCTGAACTTATTACCAGAAATGATTCGTGACAGCTATTTTAATGTCGTCAACAGCTACTTTGATGCAATACACTCTGCTAAAAAAATAAGCGCATTACTCCCACCTTTAAACTCATCTGCCGATGATTTCTTTAAAAGAGATTTTTTACAACGCTATAATAATGGAAAGATTAGCAAACTAAGTGAACGCTTTGCGGAGAATGATCTGCATGACTGGATTCCTACCGCACCAACACGCTTTTTCCATGGTCAAGATGATCGTATTGTTCCTTTTAAGCCAGTAGAAAAATTAGTACAAGATATGCAAAACAAAGGCGCTCCTGATGTGAAACTAATTAAATGCTATGCTGGTGGCGCATCTACAACGCATAGTAACTGCTTTGTTCCTGCGATGTTGTATTCAATTAGTTTTTTTGTGCAGTATGCTACTGACTTATAACTTGATATCGCCGTTTTTAAAACATTAGGCATCTTTTCTAAGGAAGTTTCAAGTAATGAATCTCCCCCTATTTGTGCTGATTCTTCACTCCTGATTGGAGCATATCAAGAGACGAAAAAGGGCAAGTAAGATGGATAGAATGAATGATTACTTGGAACTTCTTTATTTGCTCCAACGGGGTAAACTAGATATATAAGCAGATATCAGAATCACCAGCAAATTCAAAGAATGATGCCGCACCAACATAGTCAACACCATCAATAAATTCATTAGTATCCATTTCAAACAGGTCTACTGTCATTTGACATGCTAATAAGCGCACTTCTGCTTCTTGGCAAAGATCTCGTAACTCACCTAAATCAGCAACGCCTTTATCTTTCATTTTCTTTTTCATCATTACTGTCATCATGCGTTGCATTCCTGGTAATGCTTGCAACAATACGGGCATTGGCATTGGCATTGGCATACCTGGATTACCCAGTGATGATACCTGAAGGTCCAAGTCTTTCTTTAATAATTGCAGACCGTAAAAGGTACAAAAAATCTCAGTATCATAACCTAATGCAGCAGCGGTAGAAGCCAAAATAAAGGGAGGATATCCCCAATCTAATGTACCTTTGGTTGCGATAATCGCTAATTTTTTTTCAGTCATGTGTAATCTCTCAGCCGTGGCATGCTTATACTCTGTTGAGCTAAAACATCCCAAATAAATAGTACCCTAACGGGGGAAAACCCTTCGAGTTTAACAGAAAAACATAATATTAGGAAATACTGGATTAGGTGGTTTTGTTTTTTCTTAACTTTCAAAGACTTTGAAAATAATAGCGGCTAAAGAAACGCTATACTTTTGTGAATATTGCTTT
>DRMS01000442.1 GCA_011322515.1 Leucothrix mucor | reverse complement strand
GTGGTTTGGTGGTTATTTTTAACCTAACTCCATCACTTGGAAAAGTTGTTTTTTTTGGTTTTTTTATTTGGAGTTTGCCATTAACCGCGTTGCTATTAGGTTTATTGATTGGTCAATATCAGGGAATACAAAGTATTCATCGCAATAAGTGGGTATTGTTACTTACTTTTATGCTGTTTCCTTACCTATATTCCTTTGGTACAAATATTAATTATTGGAGACATGGTTCTAGTTCCGCTCTTTTTTGGTTATTAGCAGGTTTGATCTTCCTTGCGCCACTAGCATCAAAAATAACCAGTAATAAGCTGACATCCATTCTGTTTTCTTTCGGGCTGGCGACTCAATTAATCATCATAATATTAATTCAGACAGGGATGAACACTCCCTATAGGCAGCCATCACCGCTTTATGAAAATAAATCTATTGTAGAAATAGGTAGTTCAGGCTCTACGTTAATGATTGATAAAACATATAGTCAGTATATTTCAGAAGTAAAGAGCAAACTCACTCAGGCAGGGTTTAGAAAAGGAATGCCGATGATCGACTTAACAGGTCAATCACCTGGTTTGTTATATGCGGTAGGTGCAACAAATATTAGCCAACCATGGATGATTGGTGGGTATAAGGGCAGTGAAGCCCTAGCGATAGAAATGCTGGACAACGTTTCATGTAAAGATTTGGCAGCAGTCTGGTTACTCCAAGAGCTAGGTGAGTCCCCTGCACGAAAGCTATCAGCTAATATTCTACTAAGTTTTGGAGCATCCTTGGAAAAGGACTACAAAACCATTGGGGAATTTAAAACAGCATCAGGGGCAGGGGGGTATACAAAACCAAGGAAGCAAAAGCTATTAAAATCAACACGTTCAATAAATGTAGCAATAAATGCTTGCGTTAAGGAACGTGCACAGAATAACTTCCCAAAGTTCTAACGCAGAATTTTTATTTCAGATTGGATGAACTCATGAGGCGCATAGTCACTCTACGCAACGAATGAGATCATCCAAGCTGGGATAAAAAGGCAAGTTAGAGATCGGGAAGTTATTTTGTGCACGTTCCTAAGGCTCGAAAACAGGATAGGCAATGATAGATATACAGGCAGCAAGCAAAGGGCTAGAACTGGGTGAAGATGGTATATGGTACAGCGCAGAAACAGAAAATATATCCTATCCAAAAGATAGCAATCAGGCGTGCTATGCTGTTGAAGAAAATTCATTCTGGTTCAGGCATCGTAATAACTGCATTTTATCTAGCGTAAAAACATATCCACCAGAAGATAATGGAACAATTTTTGACATAGGTGGTGGAAACGGGTTTGTCGCCTCAGGGTTGTCCTCAGCAGGTTTTGAGGTAGCCTTGGTGGAACCTGGTATCACAGGAGCTTCCCAAGCAAAAAAACGAGGGCTAAAGAATGTAATTTGTGCAACAACAAACACCGCAAAATTTAAGCCACAGTCATTACCCGCAGTGGGGTTGTTTGATGTCATTGAGCATATTGAAGATGATCTAGCTTTTCTGAAATCAATAAAAGGACTAATAAAAAAAGGCGGTTATCTTTATGTGACGGTTCCTTCCTATCCTTTTTTGTGGTCAGACGAAGATATTATAGCGGGTCATTTCAGACGATATACGTTAGAGAGTATTAGTGATGTTCTCAAATCAGCAGGATTTAAAATTGAATTTTCCTCCTATATTTTTAGATTACTGCCTCTACCTACTTTTATTCTGCGCACTTTACCTTACAGATTAGGGTTGTCAAAGGAGGAGAAAAAGGGTGATTACTTCCATCGGGATCATATGGTTAAAGGAGGAATGATAGGGAAGGTTCTCGATTCATTATTACAACCAGAAATTGTAAATTTGAATAAAAAGAAATCAATGCTATTTGGCGGGAGTTGTTTAGTGGTAGTAAAAAAGGGGGCTACCAACTTAAGGCGGGACAAGTAACGTCATAGCTGTACCCTGAGCGGAGTCGAAGGGTGCAATTATTTATGTGAAAAACTATATATTACGCTGATTTTTTGTACCCAAAGGGCATAGCAATTCCTGATTGGAGTATCTCAAGAGGCGCATAGTTGCTCTACGCAACGATTGAGATGATTTAAGCAGGGGCAAAAGGGTAAGTAAGATTGGTAGAATCATTGCTTGGAGTTTCCTAACCTTTTCGTGGTAATGGGGAGGTGGAGGCATGCCTCTGACCTACCCACTGCGTGCGAAAAGCGTCAATTACTTTTCCTTCTAATGAAAGATGCCACTTATTGATTACTTTTCTTGATCAGTAATCAGTTTTAATACTTCTTTAGACTTTCTAATTTGCTCTTGAATAGCATCTTTTATTGAGTCTGATTTTTTAGAATCATCGTTCTTAGTCTCATCTTTTTTGTTATCTGCCTGCTTAGTATCTTTTTCATTTATTGATGCTTCATCCGTTTTTTTAGCTTTATCATCCACTGAAGCTTCTTGCTTTGCATCAGCTTCTTTAGCTTTATCATCCACTGGCGTTTCTTGCTTTGCATCAGCTTCTTTAGCGGTTGTATTATCTACGGGTGTTTCTTGCTTTGCATCAGCTTCTTTAGCGGTTGTATTATCTACGGGTGTTTCTTGCTTTGCATCAGCTTCTTTAGCGGTTGTATTATCTACGGG
>DRMS01000441.1 GCA_011322515.1 Leucothrix mucor | reverse complement strand
AACTTGCTTTTTTATCCCAGCTTGGATGATCTCATTCGTTGCGTAGAGTGACTATGCGCCTTATGAGTTCATCCAATCTGAAATAAAAATTCTGCGTTAGAACTTCGGGAAGTTATTCCGTGCTCGTTCCTTAGCTTCTATTAAAGACTTATAAAAAGCACACTAAAACTTATGTTAAAGACCTCTGAATGCAATACGATGAACCGAATAGGGTACAAATTGGAACGGGCGAAAAAGGTGATGCTATTTGGACATTTAATAACTGATGTTACGCAGTTAGGAGACTTAAGATTGGTTTCTAATCCATAAAAAAACGGGACAAAAGTCCCGTTTTTTTATATTCGTAATGAATCAGTTAGGCTAAGTTATTACCGCGCATTTCGATTGAAATACCCAAAAATAACGGTTCCTACAATAATACCAGCAACAACAAATAATCCCGTCATTTTACCTTCACCAATCATTACCATTGCTGTCCCTGGGCAAGAGGCTGTTAATGCCCACCCTGTACCAAAGAGCAATGCGCCAATAATGGCTCGACGAGAGAAAGGCACGGCGCCAAAAGTGATTTCCTTTTGCGAAACAATACTTCTTGCCTTCATTCGCTTTACTAAATACATCCCTGCTGCGCCTGTTCCAACCGCTAGACTCAACACAATGGGAAGTTGGAAATTTTCAAATAGAAACATTCCCGCCATTATATCAAAGCTAGTACCACCAATGCTGACCAACAGCATTCCAAACACAGTGCCTAAAATAATAGATAAAATTTTAAGCAAAGGTAAATACATTTGCTCTTCTACTTCTATCTTCAGCTCTGCATTACTCTTTTTCATATCTGTTACCTGTTTCATCTTTCTGCCCCCAATTGTTTAAAATACGTAGAATAATAGTTGAGCAACACCAACTGCTGTCGCAAAAAATAATCCTGCTATTACCAAGCTCACAGGATTTAATAAAGCCCCTCCTGCCAATGCATGACCTGAAGTACAACCTCCAGCCATACGTGCACCAATACCGAGTAATGCACCACCAGCCATTAGCATTAAGCCTTTCAGTACATCACTGCTTGGTAGAACATCGTCATATAGCCCCATATCAAAACTAAAGGCAAAGCTACCGTCTTGAACAAATAAGAGATGAAGTAGCCCGCCTATTGGCAAACCAAGCGAGAAGAAGAATTTTAGAGGGTCTAGATCATAGCCAAAAAACATTGATTTTGATTTAATCCCCCGTTTAACGGCACAAACAAAGCCTGTTGAACCACCGACTCCACGACCAATGATGATAAAGTGCATGACAACAAATATGCCCAGTAATATGCCACCTAACCAAGCGGCAAAAATATAGTTTTCCATAGCGATTCCCCTATAATTTGAGATTTTTTACATCAAGTTATAATGTTTTATTGATTAGAAAAAAACATTAAAGCTAATAAGTAAATTTTATCAAACATCCTTTTAGCATAAACTTCAAGCTAAGCCCGTTGGCTATTCAACAAAAATCATACTGTGTAGATTACTTACAATTCATTAACTTAGAACTTAGAACCTATATAAGAAAACACTTTATAAGTTTTATTATTCCAAGATATAAGTTAAGTATATTACTAGATGCTTATTTAGTCAACACATGATATAAGTTTTTTTAATAACATTTTTTCTGTTGTACTTATCACCAAACTATGCTTAACATTTGTTCAACTTTTTATCCTACGCCAATAAAAATGCCGCAACATTTCTGCTACGGCATTCCTGTAAGCTTCCTTGCTTAGGAACCGAGCACGAAACAACGTCCCGATCTCTAACTTGCTTTTTATCCCAGCTTCGATGATCTCATTCGTTGCGTAGAGTGACTATGCGCCATGATTTCATCCCATCTGAAATAAAAATTCTGCGTTAGAACTTCGGGAAGTTATTCCGTGCTCGTTCCTTAACTATCTATCTAAACCAAGTGTACTTAATCTTTATAGCACTCAATTGAAATAGTCTTGCTGCTACCATCTGATAAAGTATAGGTAATAGTTGCTGTTCCTACATATCCGTCTGGCTCAAAATAGAGTGAGTGCAGTGATGAATCACCTGTATCAATTTCGACATAACCTGCAGAAGCTGTAACACTAACAATAGTTCTGCTATCATTTTCACCAAGCGCAGTAAAAGAATCTCCTGCTTGACTAATGCTAACGGGGATATTTATCGTACAGCAACTTCCCCCCGTTCCACCACCAGTTCCACCGCCAGTTCCACCACCAGTTCCACCACCAGTTCCACCGCCAGTTCCACCGCCAGTTCCACCACCAGTTCCACCACCAGTGCTAGTTACTATAATAGTAACGGTAGCTGTAGCCGTGTTGCCGTTTTTATCCACAATAGTGTAAGTGAAGCTATCCGTTCCTGTAAAGCTTGCATGTGGGGTGTAGACTAATTCGCCTGCATTAACACCCGCAGTAACAACACCATTTGAAGCATCCGTATTACTTTGTAGTGTTACGCCTTCTCCTGTAGAGCCTGTCAATACATTGACAACATAGTTAGTGCCTTGTTGAATAGTCTGACTGAAATCCTGTGCGGTTACTGCTACGCCTCCTGTAGTACCTTGAGTAACGGTGCCACCTGCGGTCGTCAAATACGTATCAACACGACGACTATGTTTAATTGTATTATGCAATGCGCGCTTGATCCAAGTCGGTGCGGTTGGAATAACCTCTGTTCTCCAAACAACGCGCGGTGTTCCAACAGCGCCTTTGTCAACCATAACGCGCTTAGTACCCACCTTCACTCTTCTGGTTACATTGCGTGTACCTGTGCGAACATTTTTAGTGATTTTACGTGTGCCTGTTTGAACACGTTTGCTCACATTACGGTAACTTGTTTTATAGAGTGACTGCTCAGAAACATACTCAATATCAACACGGCGGTTTTTAAAGTCCTGATCAGGCGTAGTTGGGTATTTGGGATTTGATTTACCCACACCACGCGCAATCAAATGCTGTGGATTAAAGCCTTCTCTAATCAAAAATGCACGTACAGCGGCGGCACGTTGCTCTGATAAACGCTTATCATATCGCGTATCACCCAACTTACAGGTATTACCCGTAATGCGAATCACACCTTTATAACCATTCTTACGAATCTGCGCTGCAATCTGCTTTAAACGCTGTTGAGCGGAAGGAATTAGATCAGCACGATTCAACTTAAAGAAAGTCTGACCTTCCAACTCCATAGTGCTCTTAACCAACTGCTTATAAGGGACTTTAACCGTCTTATTAGCATAAACAGGGACTCTAGTTGTGCGCTTGCTATAAACAGGAACCTTTTTGGTTCGTTTTGCGTAAACTGCTTTCTTCTTATAGCGGGCAGGACGACCTTTTCCTGGTATCTCAACACGTACACGGCGATAACGTCTATCAGCTTGAAAAGCATCCTCTCCTGCAAAATTATAACGATAACTCACATTACCACGTACCGTGCTGCTCTCTGACTTATCCTTATAACCGCCGCTTTTCTCATGCGCTGATACATCCAAACCCACGCTATGCGGCGTACCTTGAAAGAATTTCTCAACCCCAGCAGAAAGCGATAATAAGGTCGCTTCATCCTCAGCAGTACCTTGCTCATCCCCCCACTGATAATCAATACCACCGCGTACACGAAGATTAGAATCCGTCATATAAGTACCAACGCTGGCACCGACACCATAATCATAAGCCTTCGCAGATGTCGTCGAACCTGTCGCTATTTTCTTTTTACTGGTCAATCCTTTGCTAACATGCCCTTCCCAAAAACTAGCTTCCGTTTCCTGACCAAAACCAACTGTTGCCTTAGCATGATCATTTTTATCACGATCATAAGCGCCGTAAATTTTATTAATATGATCTGCTCTACCCTGCTTATCACGCACCACCCAATTATGATCCAAGCGCACACCACCTGAATGTACATCCGCATCATCACTAAGATCAACACCAGCCCATAGGCCACCGCTGGTCATGCTGTTCTTATCTTCCGACAACACCGCATTAACATCAAAAGTAGTATCACCTTCATCATTAATACTAATACCAACATTAGAACCGCCACCAACATAATTATAATTAAGACTCTTCACCTGCTGAGCTTTCTGGTACTGCTTAGGAGTAGCATTGACTTGAGTTGCCAAAATAGCGACAGAACTCAACACAATAGGCAGATAAGCCCATTGGTAGATTTTTGTATTACGCATCATATTTTCCTTCTTTTTAATCTGTTATTTATATTATTTATGCGCGCTCCTAAGGATTCCGTATGAAACTTCCTTAGTTTATTGACGAGAAGTTAGTAAAAAAACACTAAATTTTCGTCGCTTTCCTTAATTCGTTCAGGAACGCTTAAGCATGATTAAATTATGAAGAAATTATATGGTTAGAGAATACCCACCTATCAGCAGATAAATACTATGTATTCCGTTCTTCCCTCTATTGCTACCGCGATAATTTGAGATGTGACAGCAAGCACTTTAATTTTTAGATATCATAGGCAATGAAATTTCAGGGTATAGTCAAAAAACCGACATCCTTTCTTGCGATGACAGAGTGTAACGTATATGAGAAGTTACTAAGGAACGAGCACGGCATAACGTCTCGAAGTTCTAACGCAGAATTTTTATTTCAGATGGGATGAACTCATAAGGCGCATAGCCACTCTACACAACGAATGAGATAATCGGCTACCAACTTAAGGCGGGACAAGTAACGTCATGGCAAATAACCCGCACCCTTCGACAAGCTCAGGGAACTAGCTTCCTGAGCTTGTCGAAGGGTACGGGTGACTAGCAAAAACAGTAACTGCCCCCCCTTAAACTGGTAGCCGCATTCCCTATGCTCAACTCTACTATTTTACACATTCTGATTCCTGATTTATTACAGCCTATTAAGCTTTAAAAAGAAGATCAGATTTAAGCTACCCCTTTGATTTTCAACTTATTGGAAATGAAAATGAAAATTAATATGATGATTATCGCTTGTCTTGTTGTGACTTTTCCAGCGCAATTAAAGTCAACAGGAAACAATGTTCTTCTTTATAAGAGTAACGATTATTATCGTAATAATGATGCTAGAATAAAAAAATATAAATTAGATATTATGAAAAAAAAAGTAGCTTTTTATATTAACGAAACCTATGGAAATAAGACATCTTGTGGTTTTTTCTATAATGATACAGTAAAAGGAAATTTTAACGATTCAAAAGAAGATCAGTATATTATGAATTATACGGTATGCGATAATGGTCCAAGCCATGAATATTATAGGGGCTTTGCTTTTTTTGACAATACAAAATTAATAAAACTTATTGATAGTTACAGCCTCCTCGTTAAAAAAATTTCTGATGTTAATGAGGATGGCAAGGATGATATTATTGTTAGTTCCACCATCAATGATCTTGGTGGTGTATTGACAACATCAATAGATGTAATTGATGTGAGTCATTATAATTACCACCCTATTTATTCGGCTTACAATTTTACAATAAACTATGATATGGGGTGTTTTCCTACTCAAGAGTATGCCAATGAAATAGGGGAATTATTTGTAAAAAAAGGAAAATCACCTATTTTTCGCATAGAAAAATATAAGCAGACAGTAAAAAAATGTAAT
Organism: Leucothrix mucor; assembly: GCA_011322515.1. Lineage (GTDB taxonomy): Bacteria > Pseudomonadota > Gammaproteobacteria > Thiotrichales > Thiotrichaceae > JAGLBW01. The sequence continues at coordinate 5,388 of DRMS01000441.1, read as the reverse complement.
ACAATTGGAAAACCAAAGTGGATGAAAACTATTACTAAAAAAATAACCACCAAAGAAAGACACAAAGAAAAAGTTATCATAACGAAGAAAATAAAATATTATAATAACTTTAAGCCATTTTACTCCCTGCAATTAATCGCGCTTAAAGAAAGAAATCACAAGGGAATAAAAAAGACTATCGCTATTCTTAAAAAAGAAGGGGATGAGGTTATTGAATTTGAAAATGATCGTGATTATATATCTGAACCTTTAACACATGTTGTATTTGGTCGCTATCCGAATAAAAACAAAGCATTAAAAGTATTAAAAGATCTTGGGAAAAAATATCCAAAACAGTCGTTATTTCATCAAATACCACAAGTACGCTATTTTGATGGTTACCACTGGGTTGCTCGTTAAATCTCATTATGTGGTTTCAGGAGTGCTGTATGTTACGGGATCATTTAAAGCATCCTCATCTAAGTTTATAAGCTACTCGCTTAAAAAAGACGACACCAAAGGATAAAGTAGCCTGAAACCTTGTGATAAAATAGTCGTCCAATAACAGCGTAGTCTTTACCACGTCAAGGCTGTTTATAAATTAAAAAGGTGACCTTATGGGATTAAAAAAAACGTTATTTATTATCTGTATTAGCCTTATCAGCCCCATCGCCCATGCCATTCCACCACCTGATGCTTTAATCTCAATATGGCAGTCTACCTTGCAATTACTGGGTGTTGTTTCTGTTTTTCTGGTTGGTTTTTATTACTCCCTACGTCAATATTTATCAGCGTGGAAAATGCCACTTTTAGGTTTTCTAGTTATTGCTCTAGCAAGTTCGGGAGCTTATTTTTTTCTAAATAAACAGACTGCTAAAGCTGCTCCTGTAACGACGACAAGCCTTTCAGATATTCCTACATTGACTCAAAATAAAGTCTCTGAGAAAAACACCTTAATCCAAGGCGAGAGATTGAGTATTGAGGCGGTTATTGCGCGCGAGCCTGATGAACAAACACGAGTATGGAAGTTAAAGACATATAAAGAAATGCAAAGTGAAATGATAGCGATACGCAAGCAAAAGAAGCTTCCCGCTTTCACCATGAAAACCATTCCTTCATTTACACCGCAGGCTTTAAACCAGCACCTGAAAAAATCACCTGAAAAATTATTTTTACTGGATGTGCGCGCTGCTTACGAGCGTAAAAAATTCTCCATCAACCACCAATCAGAGGTTCATTATGGTGATTTAATCCATAGCACTTTGCCAGATAAAATTAGCCAGCTACTACCCAAAGACAAGCTTATTCTTGTGCTTTGTCACTCAGGTTTACGGGGCTATATTGCAGCTAATTTATTGCGTCAATTAGGTTATGAGAATGTCGCTTTTTTACAGGGCGGATTAGCAGCATGGAGTCAACAAAAACTGCCTGTAAAGGGTCAAGAAGACTATTCATTAAGTGCTTCAAGCTATCCTGTTTTTTCCGATAAAAAAGCTTATGAAAGCAAAGGGTTGTTAAAAATAGAAATTGATGCCGATGATCATGTTATCCAAGATATTCCTGACTTAATTCATTTACCCTTTGAAATTGCTAGTAGTAAAGACATTAATAAAGCCATTGAACAATCTAAAACTACGCCTATATTGATTGTGTGTAAAACCTATGGCGGGTGTTTTCATGTCTCAAATTTTGGCTATTTGATTGAACAAGCAGGCGGTAAGGTTGCGGGTGTGTATGATCAAACGGGGCAATTTGTTATGCCTCCTATCATCGAATAACGTGATGCACTATGACGCACTTATCTAAAAAATATGCCTACTTAGCTCAAGCAGAGAAAGCGGGAATTATCACACCTAAAACATTATTATTAGAGGATATTAATGATGATAATATTCAACATTTTATTGCTGATTGTGATGAGGAAAGTCGCTTTATAGTCCGTAGTATACAAAGTGCAGAGGACACGCATCAACAATCCTATGCGGGACATTTTTGGAGTTCTTTAGCCATTAGTGCCGATGCAATCATCGCCACTATTTTGCAGGCAAAAAAAGAAAATCATCAACGCTTAAAACAACTTCATATAAATGAAGTGCCGCAGCTGATGTTGCAAGAATATATTGAACACAATATTGGCGGTGTTCTGTTTAGTCCGTGGAGTTTTTTTGCTAACTATTGCTTTATTGAATACTCTACGCATAGCGTACAAGATGCTGTAGAGGGCAAAACCAGCCCCGCAGTCATCAGTCTAAAAGAAAATATCCAATCTCCCTTAGCACTAGCTGAAAAAGTAAAATTTTTAGAACCTCCCTTGCGCTTATTAACACAACAATTGCAAGGTGTTTTTGATTTCCCCATTGATAGCGAATGGGTTTATAGCGAGAAAAAACAGACGCTTATATTGCTACAAGTACGCCCTCAAACACATTTAGTCGGTGCAGTGCTCAATGCTACACCTGAGTTGCAACAGCAAATAAAATTACCAGAAGGTGATTGGCAATACACCGCCTTATCAGAAAGTTTAGGTAAACTCTCTCCGCTATCTTTTAGCTTGTTAGAACAACTTTATGAAGATGCAAAAGCGAGTTTACAATCACTAGGCTACCAAGCTAAACACATTGATTTTATGACCCGCTTACCTGATGGCTGTATTTTAGTTGAACCACGATTAGAGAAAGCATTTTACTCACCCACACGCTTTGGTGGATTCTGGAAAAGCTTTAAAACACCGCAGTGGCAACAAAAAATCAAACAGCTATTCGCTACACTTACACTCGACAGCCATTTTTCATACTCCAAATTATCACAATATTTTCAGTACTGGATGGTCGCGAATACTCTAAGCAATGGACAGGGAAGAGCAGAAAATACAGCTCATGCTTATGAATTATCTTGGCAACAGAATGTATCTAAACCTATCACTGATCCATCTAGCTCCTCATGGGGAGCATTCAATCAACAGCTTAAAACATTATTCTTTTTTGAACTAGAAAAGCTCAAGCAACAACTCGCACCAATACCCGAAAACAATTTACTCTCTTGGCAAGATTATCAATGTAATAAAGTAGTTTCTAAAGCACAAGAACAAGAAGCTACAACAGGAGCTTTATATGATTATAGTTTGCTGGGAGCAGGAGAAAGTACGAGTACACTGCAATCAATTGGTGCAAAAAAGAAAATATCAGGAAAGCTGTTTTTTATAGAAAATCCTAGCCGTTTTCAACAAAAAATCCCCACAGGTTCAATATTGATTGCGCCTTATTTTGATAATCAGTGGGTGCAAAGTATTCCCACACTAAACGGTATTATCGTTCAACAAGGCGGTCATTTATCGCATTCGGCTATTGTCGCGCGTGAGTCTGGTATTCCTTATTTTGTGGGTAAGCAGGAAGATAACAATGCATTTCAACAGGGGGACTGGGTAACACTATCACTCTCAGGCGTTTTATCTCAATCACGCCCTAAATAGATCATGGTAGCCGAATATTTATTGTTGCTTCCTGATATTACGCCGTTACTTTTTTTATGTAAAAAACCAAGGTTACTCCCCTGAACATCTTGCCTGCTCTTTTGCCCCTACTTGAGCCCTATCAGGAACAAAAAATACGCACAAATAGGCTGAATAATAAAAATGGCTACCAGTTTCAGGCGGGACAGTTCATGTTTCTGCCTAGTCACCCGCACCCTTCGACACCCTCAGGAAGCGGTGCCCTGAGTCTACCGAAGGGCTAGTTCCCTGAGCGTGTCGAAGGGTACGGGTTGTTTGCTACGACTTTACTTGTCCCGCCTTAAGTTGGTAGCCATAAAAATATATAACAAGTCAGGTTAGCGCAAATTGTTGATAGCCTCATTTATCCGCGCTATTATGCGATACTCTATAGCACGAATTAAACAGACTATATTTATTTTCAATAATGTGTAATAAATCACAGTTTTTTTCTAGCAATATATTCTAATAATAAAATACAATAAGGAAACTTTACTATGAACACATTATCTTCCATTTTGGGTTATATATTACTTATACCTGCTTTACTTATACTCGCTTCTTGTGGTGATTCTAATCAAACAACTCTTGATAATAATAAGATCAGTCAAGAAAACACGAGCGAAATAATCAAGCAAAATTCCAAACCAACTTCACATATTGCAAGTCTTGATACAAGTCCAATTAGGCTTAATGATATTTTTGATACAAGCCCTCCACAATATGCACCGATGAGTCCTTGCCCATTTTTAACTGATAAAACAGCCGTTAGTACAACTGATGCAAAAGCTTATGTAAAAGCAGGAGAGGAAGCAAAAGAACGAAAAGAAGTTTCCAATACTTATTGCCTGTGGTCGATAGGTGTGACGGTAAGAATTTCTCCTGCTGAGCATGCTTCTACCCATAAAGAGCGTGTAACTAATAATCCCAAGCGCTTTTCGCTAAAAGCACAAGATGGACCAGGAACAGAGGCAACGTTGCTTTACTCGCATTCAGGTCGCCATGATCCAGTATTAGAAGGTTTTGGGTTTTTTCAGGGCGATAAATATGTACTTATCGAAACCCCAATGAGCGCTACCTCTATCGACCGCTTACGACGCACTGCTGATGAAGTTGCAACACTTCTTCCCAATGCGCCAACAATAGAACTCCAAACACAAAAACGTGTAAGAAAAATTGAAGTTTGTAAAATCTGGCAAGCTGATGCTTTGAAAAGCTTATTTAAGCAGGACTTTGTTAGCTCAAGAATAAGAGGGAGTAGAGGCTGTAAATTTAAGTTAAGCTCTACTAAGGAAGGTAACTATCTATTGAGCCTTGTTATTGATTTTAGACCCGTAAAAGGCAAAGAAACATGTGATAATCTTGAGAAAAAACAGGGCTTCCTACCCAAAAAAGCATTAAATAACTATGCTATTTTCGCAAAAACCAATGAGTCTTCTAGCAGAACAGAGCATCATTTAGCAGCTTGTTCTGATCATGGAATGTTTGAAGTTTCAACTGAAGCCTTTTTTAGTCACCCTGATTTAGTTAATAAAAAAGCATTACAAGAAAAATACAAAAAAGAATTGTATAAATTGCTTGAGAATGTAACTGAAAGAATTGTGATGAAATAACTGATGTTACGCAGTTAAGGAAGTTCCAAGCAATGATTTTACCCACCTTACTTGCCCTTTTGCTCCTGCTTGAATCATCTCAATCGTTGCGTAGAGTAACTATGCGCCTCTTGAGATGCTCCAATCAGGAACAAAAAATCAGCGCAATATTGGTAAATTCATTACTTGGAACTTCCTAAGGAACGGGCACGAAACAACTTCCCGATTTCTAACTTGCCTTTTTATCCCAGCTTGGGATGATCTCATTCGTTGCGTAGAGTGACTATGCGCCTCATGAGTTCACCCAATCTGAAATAAAAATTCTGCGTT
>DRMS01000440.1 GCA_011322515.1 Leucothrix mucor | reverse complement strand
GCATTCAACAGTCTAAGGAAGTTTCAAGTAATGAATTTACCTATACTGCGCTGATTTTTTGTTCCTAATTGGGGCTATCAACTTAAGGTGGGACAAGTAAAGTCATAGCAAACAACCCGCACCCTTCGACAAGCTCAGGGAACTACTAGCCCTTCGGTAGACTCAGGACACCGCTTCCTGAGCTTGTCGAAGGGTGCGGGTGAATAGCAGAAACATTAACTGTCCCACCTTAAACTGGTAGCCCTGATTGGAGTATCTCAAGAGGCGCATAATTGCTCTACGCAACGATTGAGATGATTCAAGCAAGGCAAGGGCAAAAGGACAAGTAAGATGGGTAAAATCATTGCTTGGAACTTCCGACCCCCTGTATTAACGACCCGAATAGGTATGATTATGTTTACGCGCGCCAGATTTATGAGTATGTCTTATTGAACGGGTAAATCTATTCGCAGGATGGGTGTGTGCATTAGAGCCGCTTTTACTGCGAGGGGCGCAGGTATTGTGTCGATGTCTTTTAGCGCCATTAAAATGCGCATGGGAAATGGCTCTGGTTTGTCGATTTCCAGGGTGAAGATGTTTCACTGCATAGCGCTTTTTAGCTGCTTTGCACTGATAGCGGTGAGTATGCTGCCCCTTGCTACTTCTATGTGAATGGAAGATTGATTTAGAGCATTTATTAGCAGGGTGACGATGAGAATTAGCCCCTCGTTTTATCCCAGACTTACAACTATAACGATGTGAGTGACGGTTTGAGCCATTCGCATGAACATGGGTAACAGATTGGGTGCATTTATTGGCAGGGTGACTGTGTGAGTTTGCATTAGGTGTTGTGCCAGAGGCGCAACGATAAGGATGTGAATGTATCTTTGAGTTAATGACATGAGTATGGGTAACTGCCTCACTACAGCCATGCGCAGGGTGTCGATGGGTGTTGCCCGTTACTTTTATTTCATTTCCAACAGGTGAGCAACCACTGGCTACAAACCCTGCAAGCATTATGCTTACTATTGATAGGTGTGCTTTTGTCAACATATCATCATCCTCTGATTGGTTAAAAAATCCATTTTTGGTATCTTTCATCAGAAAAGAAAAGCAGTTTATTTTCACCCCGTGATCCCTAGAGTGTTTTTATCGGGGGTGACCAATAATTGTCAACCACCGATGAAGATGCCCTTTTCCTATAATTTATCCACCATATCAAAGAATTAAAATATTCACAAAATTGTTGATAATTAATAGCAAGCGAACCAATTGAAAAATCAGGTAATAATTGATCAGATTCACATTATCAACCTATATATTGTGATATTTTAAATTATAAAGACCACTATATAGATATTTTTTTCAACATTAAATAATTTTTCAAGCAGTTCAACCTTTAATAAATAGCAGGGTTAAATATCAACCTTCAGCACCCATCAATGCCTTATTACGCATGCGCTGAAACTCAGCTTCTTTCTTAATCGCTAATAATTCTTTTTCATCATCATCCATATCATCTTCTTTTTCTTCCTCCATTGGCGCAAGTTTTATCTCATCCAGTGGTGAAGGTGCAACTTTGCCACCGTCTTCATCACCGTTTGCCGCCATTGATGCAGGATTTTCTAACAGTGTAATTTTCACTTTAAGATTATTTGGCGAATCCGCATTGCGCATCATTTCATCATAAGAAATAATTTTATCTCTATACAATTTAAATAAATGACTATCAAACGTTTGCATACCAATATCTTCTGAGCGCTCCATCACTTCTTTAATACCATGAATATCCCCTTTCATAATCAGGTCTTTAATTGTCGATGTGCCCAATAAAATTTCAATCGCCGCCACCCGCTTACCATCAATAGTAGGAATAAGTCGCTGTGAAATAAAGGCTTTTAAATTAAGGGATAAGTCCATTAATAACTGCTGGCGACGTTCTTCAGGGAAGAAATTAATAATACGGTCTAGCGCCTGATTGGAGTTATTTGCGTGTAGTGTTGACAAGCAAAGATGCCCCGTTTCTGCAAATGCCATCGCATGTTCCATCGTCTCCTGCGTACGCACCTCGCCAATCAAAATAACATCAGGTGCTTGGCGTAGCGTATTCTCCAATGCATCTTCATAAGAATCGGTATCAACCCCTACCTCACGCTGGCTAACGAGACATTTTTTGTGTGGATGCACATATTCAATCGGATCTTCAATGGTGACAATATGACCTGTAGAATTTGCATTGCGATGATCAATTAATGCAGCCAGCGATGTTGATTTCCCTGACCCTGTGCCACCAACAAACAGCACCAGCCCTCGCTTTTCCATAATCACATCTTTTAAAATCTCTGGTAATCCAAGGCTATCGGCATTTGGAATATCCACCTTAATATTACGAATGACCATTGCAATATTATTGCGTTGCCTAAATATATTGATACGAAAGCGTCCTATTCCTTCTTCATCCAGCGCCAAATTCATCTCAGGCTTATTATCAAATTGTTGCTGTTGGTCACTATTCATCAATGAACGGGCAATATTATCAAGATCCTCGGTGCTCATTTTCTCTTTGCTTAATGCACGTAAAGTACCTTGAAATTTTGCCGCAGGGGGTGCATTAAAGGTTAAGTATAAATCAGAGCCATCATTTTTAACTAAAATGCGTAGAAAGTTTTTAAAATCCATAGTGTTATTTTTTTATTGATTAAAGGGTATTTTTCAGCATAAATCATCCTCTATAAAACGCATAGTGATAGCCGACTAAGTACCTAGAAAAAAATTCTGATCTATAGTTTTTTATTTAAATAATTTCCAAAGTCAATGTTGCCAAGGCTGATACAAAGCCTTTTGGGGTTGGAAAAATGGAAATTTAATATATGAACATCTATAGTAGATGTTGCTCAAAATTATTTAATTTGAAAAAGAATCTCTATATTGATGCTTTATGATTTTCAAAAATACACTATATAGGTTACCAGTGTAAACTTGATTGATTACCGCCTAATTTTGCCAGTGGCTCTATTAATTTGGCGGCTACCAACTTAAGGTGGGACAAGTAAAGTCATAGCAAACAACCCGCCCCTTCGACAAGCTTAGGGAACTAGCCCTTCGGTAGACTCAGGACACCGCTTCTTGAGCTTGTCGAAGGGGCGGGTGAACAGGCAGAAATATTAACTGTCCCGCCTTAAACTGGTAGCCAGTTTGGGATAGTAGATATGTTCTATATTTTCAATATATTGCTAATAATATGCTACTATCAAGTTGCTAATTTATCATTCAAAGGAGAAAAGAAAATGAGCATGATAGGAACATTAGGAAAAGTAGCGATGGGAATTCTTGTCGCAAAAGGAATGAGCAAAGTAATGGGAGGTGGATCATCCAGCGGTGGTGGCTTGTTAGGTGGTCTTTTGGGTGGTCAGGGAAATCAGCGTCAAAGTAGCGGAGGTCTTTCTGATATGCTGGGTGGGGCTGGCGGTTTAGGTAGTTTATTAGGAGGGGCTTCGGGCGGAGGACTGGGTGGTTTACTGGGTTCTTTGGCGGGTGGTGGCGCTCAAAGTAATTCAGCAAGCACTAATAGCGGTCAAACTAAAGATTTTTCCAGTATGTTTAATGATGCGATTCAAGGCAAAGAACCAGAAGCAACTCCAGAGCAAGAGCAGCAGGCACAGGTTATTCTACGCGCAATGATCAGCGCTGCCAAAGCTGATGGTCATATAGATGAAGATGAAAAGAAAAAAATTGTTGAACACCTGAAAGATGTTTCTGATGAAGAGGCAGAAATGGTGCGTAATGAGTTGCAAGCCCCGCTTGATATTCAAGGTTTAATTGACAGTGTTCCAAAAGGTATGGAGCAGCAAGTTTACTTAATGTCTTTATTAGCGATAGATCTTGACTCTAAAGAAGAAGCCGTTTACCTCGATTTATTAGCAAAAGGCTTGAATATTTCTCACCAAGAAAGTAATCAGATACATGAAAAACTAGGTGCGCCAACACTGTATAATTAAGGAACGTGCACGGAATAACTTCCCGAAGTTCTAACGCAGAATTTTATTTCAGATTGGATGAACTCATGAGGCGCATAGTCACTTTACGCAACGAATGAGATCATCCAAGCGGGGATAAAAAAGCAAGTTAGAGATCGGGAAGTTGTTTCGTGCTCGTTCTTAAGCACGCTATACAGGATTGAAAACTTTAGTTTTTCAGTCAATATGCTTTTTTATATTAATAATTTTTCCTTGAGAGAGCATGAAGGCTGCCAACTTAAGGTGAGACAAGTAACGTCATGGCAAATAACCCGCACCCTTCGACAAGCTCAGGGAACTAACCCTTCGGTAGACTCAGGACACCGCTTCCTGAGCTTGTCGAAGGGTGCGGGTGAATAGCAGAAACATGAACTGTCCCGCCCGCCTTAAATTGGTAGCCAGCATGAAGACATCTTCATTTT
>DRMS01000439.1 GCA_011322515.1 Leucothrix mucor | reverse complement strand
TAGGTCAAAAATATCACCCAAATTAACCGCAAACGATTCTTTACGTTGCCCCACAAAAACACGACCATCTTGAGCACCTGAGGGACAAGCAGATAACGTCACATTGCTAATAAAACGCTTTGCATAGTCCGCATAAGACTGAGCGCCAAAAGTTTTATCACCAACATTATCGTAGGGTTTTGCAAAACTAAAGGAGTTGTTATCAGCATTCATTACTTTCGTTTTTTTACCTGTACGACGATCCCCATTTACCATCGTAATACTGTAAGTTTCTTTAAAATTTAATGCGCTAGAATCCGTTGATGTGACACCGCCCACATTCTTTAGCGGTACGGCAATATTTTTACCATTAATACCTAAAGAAATACCCGCACCTCCATCCCCCAGCATATTATTAAAGTTAAACTGGAAGGATATATCCTCTACTGCGTCACCATTATTATCGATATGAAATTCATATAATGCGTCAGGTGACATACTGAAATAGTTAGGCCCACCGTAGGCATCTTGTAATGGATTGTAATTAGCCACTAATGTTACATAGCCCTCACGACCAGACTCATAACTGCGGAACATATAAAAATCGGTAGCATCTACCTTCGGATTGCCCGTGATAAATGGTGCTTCACGGTGACTTGATGCCATTGTGCTCGAACACATTGCGCTCGTAATGGCTACTAAAAGAAGTTTCTTGCTTAAATGTCGCATGGTTTTCCTCCATTTGCGTGGTTGGTTTGTAGCAAGGATTACGCAAGCAAAGAAAAAACTAGATTCATTTATTTTTAATTATTTTAATAATAAAAAAAAGGCCTCTATAATAGAGGCCTTTTTTGCTATGGGAAAACTTATTTTCTAATTATTTGTTTGATAATTTAAATCAAGAAATGAAACCTCCTCCATCATGTCATTATCGAGTGATACTTTTGATATATAAGCATCCTGCATCAAAGTATGATTAGTAAAATTAAGCGTGAAATCTCCCGCTTCTGGCTCTGCCATTGCAGTACCGCTCATCATTAAACCAAAAACGGCTGAAATTACTATTTTTTTAATATTATTCATTTTACTTGCCTTTTATAAATTGTTTTTAATGTTTATTATTAATTATTTGCATCATAGTTTAAATCAAGGAATGAAGGTTCTTCCATCATTTTATTATCAAGTGATACTTTTGACATATAGGCATCCTGCATTACAGTATGATTAGTAAAATTAAGCGTGAAGTCTCCAGCCTCAGGCTCTGCCATTGCAGTACCACTCATCATTAAACCAAAAACTACTGCAATTACTGCTTTCTTAATGTTATTCATTTTACTCACCTTTTATTTATTTATTTATTTATTTATTTATTTATTTTCATCATAGTTTAAATCAAGGAATGAAGGTTCTTCCATCATTTTATTATCAAGTGATACTTTTGACATATAGGCATCCTGCATTACAGTATGATTAGTAAAATTAAGCGTGAAGCCTCCCGCTTCTGGTTCTGCCATTGCAGTACCACTAACCATTAATCCAAATAATGTTATTGATAATAATTTTTTTATACCGTTATTCATCTCACTCACCTATATTATTAATTTGTTTAATTAAGTATTATTTACATATTGTTTTGCTTTGTTGTGAATGTTTACGCGGTAATTATTTTTTTGGATTCAAAAAAATTAATTATTAAATAAACGGTATGTTTTGCCAGCAATATCCTCTCATGATGAAAACAATTATTTACTATATAAATAATTTAAAATCAATAATTTAAGATGGTTTATGGGGGTTGCTGGGCGCAAATACTCTTCATCCTATATTTATAATTGATGTTATGCCGTTAAAAGCGATTAAAGTATGTTTAGGAAGTTCCAAGCAATGATTTTACCCATCTTACTAGCCCTTTTGCCCCTGCTTGAATCATCTCAATCGTTGCGTAGAGTTACTATGCGCCTCTTGAGATGCTCCAATCAGGAACAAAAAATCAGTGCAATATAGGTACAGAATCTAGGTTCAAACGTTGTTCTTCAGTATTGATATTGGTAAAGGCTTGAGGAATATCAGAAAAATCAGTGGCGATATAGTGATGTTGTGCATACCAAAGCGCAATTTTACGATTACCCGTAGCTAGAAACTGATTTAAACTATCCTGCAATTTAACAGGAATAAGCGCATGCACGGACTGTAGGCGTTGTCCATTATGGGCAACCGCAATACTTAAAGGATTATTCTCTAAACTTGCAATTAATCGCGCCACAAGATCATTAGGAATCAAAGGGCAATCACAGGGCAAGGTGATCATATACTCTGTCTTGATTGCTTGCATAGCGGCTGAAAATCCAGCCAAAGGACCTTGATAATCTTGCATCGTATCGTTAATAACAGGGTAGCCGTAAGCGCGATAAATGTCGTGATTTCGATTTGCATTGATTAGTATATTATCAACCTGTGGTTGGATGCGTTCTACTATATGTTCAACCAGAGGTTTACCTTGATAAAGCAACAGCCCTTTATCCTGTCCGCCTAAACGACTACCTTTACCACCCGCTAAAATGACAGCGCTAATATCTTGTTTATTGATTGTCATAGTCTATAGCTCTCCCATTTCTTCAGTTGCTTCGTTTATTTCTTTGGAGTAGTAGCCTTATTACGTATTTTAAACTGCACATAATAATAAATCCCTGCACCAATAAAGCCACTGTACATGCACAGTTTATGTATCTGCTCAATAGTTAAAAGTTGCCAAAAATCATTCTGCCGTGTCAGCGGGTAAAATGGCTCCACATCAGAATGCATTATGCTATCTAATAGCACATGGCTAAATGTGCCAATAAAAGCACTAAGAAACACAACCCACCACGCGATTTTTATTAGATTATCCTTATTGGAAATAGCGAAAATAATCAATCCAATTTCAGATAAATACTTGCCCGTCAGGGCAGCTACGATTGCTAATAAAGTAGCGCCAATATAAGTATGTGAAAAGCCATGCAAATGCCCCTCGCCTGTGATGATTACGATTAATGGTTGGATATCCATAACAATTTGCGCCCAGCCAAATACCATAAGGCTAAAGCTTCCTTGCAGCAGGGCTTTGGTGAATATTCCTAATCCCATGTGGAATGTTGTGAATGGCATTGTTTTTCCGCTGTTTAAAAAAGATATGAGCGAGTTTATGCTAACTTTTTATAAAAGCAATCACTGTCAAATATAAATATATTTATGCGCTCATGTATGGATAATAGAGTCATTAAATTATGCTGGAATAGAACCTGAATCCGCGAGGTAACGGTGGGGTGATAAATAAGCTATTAATTCCAGCATGAAACTAATATCTTAATCCTTGCTATTCGCATTTTCCTCACGGATTCAGGTAAACTATAAAAATGAAACCATTAAGCAAACTATTTTTCGTACTCTCTGCCCTGCTAGCCATTGCACTATTTGCACTGGTTGTTTTTGTAGCAACGTTTGATGCTAATCACTACAAAACGCAAATTAGTCAATTAGTAAAACAAAATACAGGGCGTGATTTACACTTAACTGGTGATATAAAGCTCTCCGTTTACCCTAATATTGCATTAAACTTAGGTGCAGCAAGCCTTAGCAATGCACAAGGTTTTGGCAATATTCCTTTTGCTACGGTTAAATCAGCGCAAATTGCTGTGCAGTTACTGCCATTATTAAAGAAAAAACTGGTGGTTAAGAAGATTATTCTGGATGGTTTGCAGTTAGATTTACATAAAAAAGCAGATGGTCGCACTAATTGGGATTCATTTCATCGCGGCTCTAAAAGTGCTAAAAGCCAAAATCAGCTCACAAATGACTTGCTTAAAAATTTGTCCGTTGCAGGTATCAATCTAAGCAATGCAGCTATCCAATGGCGTGATGATGCGGTGCGACAGAATATTATTATTGCACCACTTAATCTAAGCTCAGGAGTTTTTCGTCCTAATAAACCCATTGATATTCATCTAAAGGGCACTTTAAAACAACAACACCCTGCTTTAAGCGTAACGACCGATTTATCAACAACGCTAACCCTTTCACAGAGTAATCAGTATATTAGCCTAAAAGGTACGCGCTTAAATGCAACGGCATTTGGTTTGCCTGTGTCAAAAGTCGTGTTATCAGGTGATATTCAGGGGACGCTTAAACAGCTCAATATTGCAGGTTTAAAGTTGCATCTTATTGCTGCTAAAAGCATATTGCCTAAGGGAAATCTAAGCTTAGATTTAGCGGGTGATACTAAATTAAATCTTGAGCAACAAATAGCACAAATCCCTGCAATGAGGTTGCAAACAACCATCACTGATTTACCTCATCCCGATGCGATTATTAAAGCAACCGTTAGTGGTAATACAACCCTCAACCTGCAACAAATGCAGATAGCGGGGATGGCATTAAAGGCAGATTTACAAAAAGTGATTGCCAATAATAGCGCTAGTAATGCACACATTAAGGGCGATACACATTTAGAATTTAAGAAATTATTGCTAACCATTAAAGGCATGGCTGCCAATACTAATAGTACGCGATTCGTTGAGGATAAGGGCAAGGCAAATGCCAATTTAACGGGTGATTTGCGCGCTAATCTTAATAATATGTTTGTTACTATTAGTGCAATGAAGTTAACCGCTGGAGCAACGGAATTGCCCAATATTAGTCATGTGGATGCAACTATTACGGGCAACTTAAATGCTAATATTAAGCAACAACAATTTACGCTACAAAATACCAATATTAAAACTAATTTAAAGGGTGAGGCATTATCTGGCGGTAATTTATATGCACAATTAAGCAGTAAACATATGATTGCTAATAGCAAAAAACAGCATTTTAAATTACAGGGTATGAAACTGAATGCGACGATAAATGGCGGGCTAGTCCCTAGCGGAAAATTGGTGCATCACAGTCAGGGAAATATTGATATTGATTTAAGTCGCAATAAAGGCAATGCGCAATTAAACAATATTCTGCTAGAAATGGCGGGAGCAAAACTGACAGGCAATGCAAAACTAATACGTTTGTCGCCACAACCAACATTAGTAGGCGCATTTAAAACTAATCAATTTAATTTAAAGCAGGTGCTGACTGTTCTGGGGGTGAAATTACCACTCACTAGCAAAGCCAATGTCTTTGGCAATTCAAAAGCCAGCTTTCAGCTAAGCGCAACGCCCTCTAGTGTTAATTTGCGACAAGTAAACTTACAACTGGATCAGTCCAGAATAACAGGCGAATTAGCAGTTAATAATTTTCAACAGCCTGCGATTAAAAGCAAATTAAAAATAGATCAATTGGTGGTGGATGATTATCTTGCCCCTGTTAATCCCCAAATGGCTAAAAAGAGTCAACCAAATGATAAATTATTGCCTGTAGCAATGATGAAAACATTGAATCTTGATGGCTCAGTTGATATTAAAAAATTACGCTTTGACCAAGTTAATTTTACTAATGTACATGCCAATATTAATGCCAAAAAGGGGGTAATTAATGCCAAACCACTGCGATTTAATGCTTATAAAGGAAATTATAATGGTGCATTAACTATTAATGTGGCGGGCAATACACCTATTATTACTATGCAACATCAGATTAAAAAAGTACGCTCTGAAAATCTATTATTGCAATTTTTTGAAGACCGTTATGTATCAGGCGGTATCTATTTAAACACCAATCTAAGTACACGCGGCAATACGCTTGCCACGATTAAGCAAAATCTAAATGGCAGTGCTGATGTGGAGCTTCGTAAAGGCACGATTAGGGATTCAAAATTTGCAAAAAAAGTTGCAATGGCAGTCAATTTATTTGAGAAGAAAAAAACCAATGCCAAAGGTCAGCAAGAAGTCACCTTTACTAAACTAGGTGGGGATTGGAAGGCAAAAAAAGGCATATTCACTACGGATAACATGCAATTATTAGCACCGCATTTTTTAATTACAGGCAAGGGTGCTATTAATATGGTTAAAAATAGCTTGGATTTAAAATTACGCTTAAAGTCTAAAAATAAAAACAGCAAACTATTTGCTCCACTGCATATTCATGGTGATTTTGATCAATTAAAGTATGAGCTGGAGTTGGATGTTTTAGTTAAATCGCTACTTAAAGAGGATCTATACAAGAAAAAAGCGCAATTAAAGCAGAAATTATTGAATGAAAAAGCCAAAGCATTAGAAAAACTGGAAGCACGTAAACAGGCAGAATTGCAAAAACTAGAAGCCAAAAAGGAAGAAGCACAACGTCGCTTAAAAGAAGAACAAGAAAAAATAAAACAACGTCTGCAAAATGAACGACTAAAAGCACAACAATTATTACAAGATAGGCTCAAGCGTGAACAGGAAAAACTGCAAAATAAACTGGATGATAGGTTAAAAGGCGCTTTGGATAACCAAACTAATGATGCAGTAGAGAGTGTTACTGAGGAGTTTCAGAAAGATCTTGAGGAAAAAGCTAAGGATAAATTGAAGGATGCGCTTAGGGGATTATTTTAGAGGCTACCAGTTTAAGGCGGGACAGTTCATATTTCTGCTATTCACTGTACCTTCGACAAGCTCAGGAAGCAGTGTCTTGAGTCTATCGAAGGGCTAGCTCCCTGAGCTTATCGAAGGGTGCGGGTTATTTGCTATGACTTTAACTTGTCCCGTCTTAAGTTGGTAGCCTGAAATTTAATAAGTGAACGTCTATAAGGAACGAGCACGAAACAACTTCCCGATCTCTAACTTGCTTTTTTATCCCAGCTTGGATGATCTCATTCGTTGCGTAGAGTAACTATGCGCCTCATGAGTTCATCCAATCTGAAATAAAAATTCTGCGTTAGAACTTCGGGAAGTTATTCCGCGCTCGTTCCTAAGTCACCCTATAGAGAATAAAAAAACGCCTATTCAGGCTTAAAGTTATCAACCTCGGATGGCCCATCGCCAAAGAAAAACTTTTCCATTTCTTCTTCTAAAAACTTGCGATCTTTAGGATTAATAGGCGTTAAACGGTATTCATTCATTAGCATGGTTTGATGGCTTACCCAAGCCGTCCATCCTTCTTGAGAAACGTTTTCAAATATTCTTTTTCCCAAATCACCAGGGTAGGTTGGGCTGGCTAGTCCTGGGGCTTCTTTACCTAATTTTATACAATTAACCATTCGTGTCATGCTGTGAGTTCCTGTAGTAATTTTGTTACGGGAGCCGCAAGACCCCCTTCAAATTCTGTGCTGGGGTTATACCAGAGAATATTATCATCCTCCATCACACCTGTCTTTAATGGGGTTTTTAATGACAGAATTAAAGGCTGAATATGTAACCGAAAATGGCTAAAAGTATGACTAAATTCTGTCATTTTAGTGATCAGAAGCGCATTTATAGTATTAACACTCAGCCATTCCTGCAGTTGTTGATCCGTTTCAAATTGCGGAAAGCACCATAAGCCACCCCATATTCCCGTTGGTGGGCGCTTTTGCATTAATATTTGCTGTTGCTTATTTTGCAATATCAACATAATGGTATGCTTTTCAGGCAGTATCTTTTTCTTTTTCGGTGTTGGGTAATCCGTCATATTACCCTGTGCATACGCAATACAGTCGGCTTGTAATGGACAACGCTTACAAGCAGGTTTGCTACGCGTGCATAAGGTCGCTCCCAAATCCATGATCGCCTGCGTATAATCCCGACTACGGGACTCTGGCGTAGTGTGCTCCGCATAGTGCCATAATTGTTTTAACACCGTAGCCTTCCCTGTCCAGCCCTCAAGCGCGTAATAACGTGTTAAGACCCGTTTCACATTACCATCTAAAATAGCTTGCGGTTGCTCAAAAGCAATGGATAAAATAGCCGCCGCCGTAGAGCGCCCTACTCCCGCTAAGGACTGCATATCGTCCATATTATCGGGAAAATTGCCCTTAAACTTATCACAAATCTGCCTCGCCGCTTTATGCAAATTGCGCCCTCTCGCGTAATACCCTAAGCCAGACCACAGCTTTAATACTTGATCCTCGGAGGCATTTGCTAGTGCTTCAACATTTTCAAATTGCGTCGTGAATTTCTCAAAATAGGGAATAACGGTTTTAACTTGTGTTTGTTGCAACATAACCTCAGAAAGCCAGACACGATAAGGGGTTATATTTTGTTGCCATGGGAGATTTTTTCGTCCGTGTTGATCGTACCAACAAAGGACACTGCGGGAGAAATTATTCATTAGGAAGTTTCAAGTAATGAATCTACCCCTATTGCGCTGATTTTTTGTTCCTGATTGGAGCATCTCAAGAGGCGCATAGTCACTCTACGCAACGATTGAGATGATTCAAACAGGGACAAAAGGGAAAGTAAGATGGGTAGAATCATTGCTTGGAACTTCCTTATCAAAGCGGGATAAAATAAACTCGGCAACTATACACTAAAAGATACCAATCATTTCACCATTTGCTGAGGGCTACTAAATTTTAACCAGTTCTTACGCAAAGAGTATAGTATTCGTTCGCCTAATAATGCAGCAAGAATAAGCGCATAAATCACAGGCTCTGATATATCCAACTTAACCATCCAAAAGAAATGCAATACTGATAAAATTGCAATGGGGTAAATGAGTAAATGCAGTCGTTTCCACTGTTTACCCATACGGCGAATCATCCCTTTTGTGGATGTCATTGCCAATGGGGTTAATAATAAAAGAGCGATCATTCCCACAGTGATAAAGGGGCGCTCAGTAATATCATACCAAATTTCTCCCCAGTCAAAAAACTGCTCAAACCATAGATAGCCAAGCAGGTGTAAAATAGCGTAGAAGTAGGCATATAAACCCAACAATCGCCGCAAGCGTAATAGTTGCCCCCAGTTGATTAAACGGCGTATTGGCGACACCGCGAGGGTAATAAGCAAGATGCGTAATGCCCAATCACCCAAGCCTCTGATCACAGCTTCTAAAGGGTTTGCACCTAAGGTGTCCTGCCATAATCCCCAACCTAAATACAGTGCAGGTAGTAGCAATAGGATAAAAACAATTGGCTTTAAAACGTGTGTGAATAGTTTATTTGATATTTTCATTATTTAGGCTCTGTTGATCTTTGATGATTAAGGAACGAGCACAGAATAACGTCCTGAAGTTCTAACGCAGAATTTTTATTTCAGCTTGGATGATCTCATTCGTTGCATAGTCACTCTACGTAACGAATGAGATCATCCAAGTTGGGATAAAAAGGCAAGTTAGAGATCGGGACGTTGTTTCGTGAACGTTCCCAAATACCAATAAAGCTTAGAAATTTTTCTTTAAGTCCATGCCTTTATATAAGGAGGCCACTTGTTCTGAGTAGCCATTAAACAGTAATGTTTTACGTTTTCTAAACTCACCAATGCGACGTTCTTTGCGTTGACTCCAACGAGGATGGTTGACTTGAGGGTTTACATTGGAGTAGAAACCATATTCTGTCATATTGGCTTTTTGCCATGAATTCATTGGTTGCTCTTTCATAAAGCGTATTTTGGCAATGCTTTTAATGCTTTTGAATCCGTATTTCCATGGAACAACTAAGCGCAGTGGTGCGCCATTTTGATTTAGTAAGTCTTTGCCGTAGATTCCTGTTGCTATTAAGGTTAAGGGGTTCATCGCTTCATCCATACGCAAACCTTCGGTATAAGGCCAGTCTAATACGGGTGATCTTTGCCCAGCCATCTGTTTTGGATCGTATAATGTCTCAAAGTAAACATAGTTAGCATCTGAGGTTGGCTTCATGCGCTTAATTAATGCCGCTAGTGGAAAGCCCATCCAAGGAATAACCATTGACCAACCTTCGACACAGCGAAAACGATAGTTACGCTCTTCAATTGACATTGGCTTAAGCAAATTTTCAAGATCATATCGACCTGGTTTTTCACACTCTCCTTCAACTAACACTGACCACGGAGAAGTCACTAAGCTATGTGCATTTTTTTTGGGGTCTGATTTTCCCGTACCAAATTCATAGAAATTACAATAACTACTGATGTCCTTATAGGGTGTAAGTTTTTCATTGGTAGAAAATTTTCCTGTACCAATCTTGGCAAAACTTGGTTGAATAATTCCACCTGTGGCAGCAATTAGCCCTAATCCTGCTGCGTTTTTCATAAATTGACGACGACTTTTATAGACAGAGTAATCCGTTACTTCATTGTCTTTTTCGTATTTATTTTTTTGTATTAGCATGTTAATTCTCTGTAGTATTTTAGTATAAAACCCATATCAACAGAATTTGTTATAAATAGCAAAATTTTCCCATTGATAGCCCATCAGTAGGAAGACACAATAAATCTAAGATTTTGCTTGTACCCAAAAGCGGGACATAGCAATTTATTTTGTTAAATTTATAATGATCTCCTACTTATAGTTTTTCAGATAAATAATTTTCAAATCCAAGGAGTTCAAGCTTTAGCTTGTGCGAACTACACAAGCTAAAGTTTAAACTCCTGCAGAAATTTAATATATGAATATCGACAACATAAAAAAATATGGCTACCAGTTTAAGGCGGGACAGTTCATGTTTTTGCTATTCACCCATACCCTTCGACCAGCTCAGGAAGCGGTGTCCTGAGTCTACCGAAGGGCTAGTTCCCTGAGCTTGTCGAAGGATACGGGTTATTTGCCATGACGTTACTTGTCCCGCCTTAAGTTGGTGGTCAAAAATATTAATCAATGCGTTTCACGGTAACTTGTG